>CAYYUZ010000038.1:9492-30332 GCA_964475005.1 uncultured Spirochaetales bacterium | reverse complement strand
TGGCTCACCAAGAGCCTCGAAAACGCGCAGAAGAAGGTTGAGGACCGCAACTTCGAAATGCGCAAGCACCTTCTCGACTACGACGACGTGCTTTCGGCGCAGCGGGCCTTCATCTACGAACAGCGGGACTCGATTTTGGTCGATGACAACCTCAAGGCCCGCGTTCTCCACGCCGGCGGCGAACTGCTTGACGATCTGTTCGAAACCTACAAGAAGGCCGACATCATGGCCGAGTACATGAACGAGGCTCTCGAACTCCTCAAGGACAGTTTCTTCTACGTTCCCGCCGAAGAGGAACTGAGCGAGTTGGCGCGCCTTTCACCAGCGGCCTTCCGCCAGAGAGTCTACGAATACCTTGAAGAGGATCTGGCCGGAAAGGAACGAGACGTCGGGCACGATCCGCTGAATTTCTTCATCCGAGCCGAGTACCTCAGACGCATCGACACGCTGTGGCAGGAACACCTTGAAAGCATGGAAGAACTCCGCGACGCAGTCTACCTACGCACCTATGCCCAGAAGAACCCCCTGCTCGAATACAAGGTCGAGGGCTTCGAACAATTCGACAAACTCATCGGCGAGATCAAAACGGGAATCGCCAAGAAACTGTTCAAGATCCGAATTCAGCAGGCTCCCGCCGCTCCGGTCGTGCGTGACCGCGTCCCGGCTCAAGTCAGGCAAACCCACATTTCGGTTGGCAGCTACGGGGCGATGGCCAACCAGGGCGAACGCAAAGAGGCCCAGGGCGACCACGTGACGGTGCAGCGTTCGCAGCCGAAGGTTGGCCGCAACGATCCGTGTCCCTGCGGGAGCGGAAAAAAATACAAGTTGTGCCACGGACGTTAGTTCTTGCCCTGTTCTTCTGGGCGGTCTCCCTTTCCGCCCAGGACTTTCCGTCCGCGGCTCCCATGCCGGTATGGTCAATGACTCCGCCTGGGCAGCCCGTTGTGCCTGGCCAACCCTTCTTGGTGACCGCGACCGTGGTGCTTCCTCCGGGGTACTACCAAGACACCGGCTCTTCCTTTTTGGTCTTTGAACCGCAAGGCAACCTGAAGGTTGTCGGGCGTTGGACGAGCGCGGCGGTGCTGAGAGACGGCAAACCCAGCTTCACGGGAACCTTTGTCCTGAGGCGGTCCGTCGTCTTGCCCCCGGAGACTCCCGATGGTCCTTTGGTCCTGACGTGGAAAACCGGCTGGCAGATCTGCCAGATTGACGGCGTCTGCCTGCTGCCCGCCGAACGCCAGGTCCGTTTGCCGCTGACAGTAGGGGCTAAAGGAGGAGTCTCCCGCCCCGGCCTGGACTTCTGGGGAGCCCTTCTCCTGGCCTTCCTCGGCGGCATTCTTCTTAACCTTATGCCCTGCGTTTTTCCTGTCTTGGCGCTCAAAGGCCTCAGCCTAGCATCCGCGTCGGGGCGAACCCTGGCCGAGCGGCGCAGGGAGGCACTCTTGTTCGCCACCGGCGGCTTTGGGGTTCTGGTCGGCCTGGGGCTGCTCACGGCCGCTCTGCTGGCAGGCGGGCAAAGGCTGGATTGGGGCTTTTCCTTTCAGCAGCCCGCCTTTGTTTGGTTGCTGACCCTAGTATTCTGGTTCTTCACGCTGCAGCTTTGGGGACTCTGGTCCTGGCCCGCGTCTCTTTTTTCGCTCTCGACCGGCGTGCGCCCGAGCGCCGCTGGAGCGCTCGCGGGAGGGGCCTTTTCCGTCGTGGCGGCGGTTCCCTGCACGGCTCCTTTGTTGGGACCGGCCCTGGGATTCGCCCTTGGGCAGCCGCCCCTTTTCGTACCGCTTTTCTTCGCTGCCGCCGGCTTGGGCCTGGTCGGGCCTCTTCTGACGCTGCAATGGATTCCTGGCTGGGCGCGCTGGCTCCCGCGGCCGGGCCCCTGGATGGTGCGCACCGAGCGGGTCTTCGGATTCTTTCTGGCCGCTACCGTGCTCTACCTGCTGTGGATCTTCACAGAACAAACCGGTGCGGATCGTTGGTTGCCCGCGCTAGCTTTTTTGGGTGCGCTCGCCGCTGCCACGGCCTGGAGACGCCGAAAGAGGGCCTCCGGCCTGGAGATTCAAGCGGCACGGGCACTCCTAACTGTTCTCGCGGCCGGGTCTTTTCTTCTGATTTGGATGCCTGAAGCGACCGATTCGCCACCTCGGCTTGGTCAACCTCTTGAGGCGGGATGGCGGCCGTTTTCGGCATTGGCGGTGCAGACGGCCGTGGCCGAAGGACACCCTGTTCTCGTCGATGCAACGGCGGCGTGGTGCGCGACTTGTCAAATCAACGAGCTCGCCGTCTTGGGCCGGGCCGACGTCCGCGCTCAGCTCGACAGGCTCGGGGTTGTCCGCTTGCGCGCCGATTATACGGTACCCGACCCGTCGATCCGCTCGTGGCTGGCCTCGGTTCACCGGGCCGGGCTCCCGGTCTACGCGCTCTACCGTCCCGGTTTGGAACCCTACCTCTTTCCCGAATTGCTAACGGATGACAACTTCACGAGGGCCCTCCCGCGCCTGCTGGACGGTACCCTCCCTTTTAGATAGTATCTGGCGGCGGAGGCATCAATTCCATGGCCACTAAGGGACTACGCAATATCGGCATCATGGCCCACATCGACGCCGGTAAAACCACGACCTCAGAACGCATCCTCTTCTACACGGGAAAAACCCACCGCATAGGAGAGGTTGATACTGGCAACGCAACCATGGACTGGATGGAACAGGAACAGGACAGGGGCATCACCATCACGTCGGCGGCGACCACGTGTTTCTGGCACGACTGGCAGATCAACCTCATCGACACGCCCGGCCACGTCGACTTCACCGCCGAAGTCGAACGCTCCCTGAGGGTACTTGACGGCGCCATCGGGGTGTTTTCCGCCGTAGACGGCGTCGAGCCGCAGTCGGAGACCGTGTGGCACCAAGCCGACCGCTACCGAGTCCCGAGAATCGCCTACGTCAACAAGATGGACCGGGTGGGAGCCGACTTCGCCGAAGTCTTGGTCGAAATGAGGGAAAAGCTGGGGGCCAACCCGTTGCCTGTCCAGCTTCCCCTGGGCAGCGAAAACACGTTTGTCGGCGTTGTCGATCTGATCACCCTGCAAGAGCTCCGCTGGGGCGGAACCGACGGAACAGAGATCTTGGCCACTCCTCTTTCCGACGAGTGGAGAACTCAGGCTCTGGCGGCCCGGGACCGACTCGTCGACGGGCTTTCGGCTTTTGACGACCAAATGACCGAGCTTTACCTCGAAGGCGCCGAGATTCCCGCTGATCTGATCAAGAAGGTCATGCGCCGCGCCGTCATTGACCGCAAGGCTGTGGCCGTGTTCGCCGGGGCCTCCCTCCGCAACATCGGGGTTCAGCCTCTGCTCGACGGCGTCGTGGACTATCTCCCGGCCCCAAATGAACTTCCACCGTTTCACGGCTTCCATCTCAAGAAGGAAGAAGACGTTGCAATCGTCCCTGAGGCCACTGGCAATCTCTTGGCCTTGGTGTTCAAAATCCAAAACGATCCGCAGGCAGGTCTCTACAGTTACGTCCGCGTGTACTCGGGAACGCTCAAGAGCGGGAGTCAGCTCCTCAACATCGGTAAGAAAAAGCGCGAACGGGTCAACCGGTTGCTGCGCATGCACGCCAACCGGGCCGAGGCTGTCGACAGCCTGGCCGCAGGCGACATCGGTGTTATTGTCGGCCTCAAAGAGAGCCAGACCGGCGACACCCTGGGCCTGGACAACTACCCGGTTCTGCTGGAAAAGATGCAGTTTCCCCAGCCCGTGATCAGCGTTGCCATCGAACCGCAGAGCACCGAGGAAGCTGGAAAACTCGGGATGGTGTTGCAGACGCTGATGCTGGAGGACCCGACCTTCCTCGTCAAGGAAGACAAGGAGACGGGACAGACCCTGATTTCAGGCATGGGAGAGCTCCATCTTGACGTTCTGGTCACAAGAATCACCAAGGAGTTCAAGGTGAGGGCTCGGATCGGCAACCCTCAGGTCAGCTACCGCGAGACGGTCACCGTTCCGGTGTCGCATACGGAAATCTTCGACAGGACCCTGGCCGGAAAAGAAAACCACGCCGTCATCACCCTCGACGTAAAACCCGGTGAACGGGGAACGGGGAACGTCTTTCGGAGCCGGGTGCCCAAAAGCCAGCTTCCTGAAGCTATTCAAGATGCGGTCGAACGCGGCGTCCGCGGGGCGTTCACGAGCGGAGTTCTGCTGGGCTACCCCTTGATCGACGTTGACGTGACCCTCTCGGGTGCGAAGTTCGACGAACTGACGGCGACTGAGTTTGCCTTCGAGGCGGCCGGGTCCCTGGGCTTTGACAATGCCGCACGGAAGGGCTCGCCGGTTCAGCTGGAACCCATCATGAAGGTGGTCATCCTTTGTCCCCGGGACTTTGTGGGAGAGGTCGTGGGTTACCTGACACAGAAAGGCGGCATCGTCCATTCGATGGACAGCCAACCTACCCGAGAGATCATCAACGGGGAAGTTCCCATGGTGAAGATGTTTGGTTTCACGACGGGCTTGCGGTCGATGACCCAAGGCCGCGGCACCTTCAGCATGGAATTCAGCCACTTCGCCCCCAAAGGATAGCCCTACGCAAAAGCCAGGCATCGGTGCCCCGAGCATCAGAGAAGGCCTTGTGGAAAAACTGGTCTCGGGCGGCGACGGGCTGATTCGAGAAAACGGCCTTGTGGTCTTTGTTCCAGGGGCGCTGCCAGGAGAAAAGATTCTCTACAAGTCGGGGCGGGTGAAGAAAGGGTTTGCCCGGGGAGTCCTGGTGGAAGTTGTGGAGGCCTCTGGCGACCGCAGGGTGCCGCCATGCCCCCTGTTCGGCCGTTGCGGAGGCTGTGACTTCATGCACTTAAGCGATGAGGCTCAGGCGGCGGCCAAGGCGCTGCTTGTGCAAGAAGCCTTCCGAAGGCTCGGGAAAAAGGAGATTTCGCTTCCTTCCATCGTACGAGGTTCGCCCTGGGGGTACCGGTCGCGAATCCAGCTGCACAAAGATCGGCCAGGAGCCACAGCCGGGTTCAAGGCCAGGGCATCGGAACAAGTTGTCGGTGTCACCTCGTGTCCGGTGGCGGCGCCAGGGTTCTTTCAGCTACTGGCGTCGGGAGGCCGAGATCTCCCCGTCGGGAGAACGAACGCGGTTGCCGTCGGTGACACCGCCTACGTGGAATCCAGGGACCGTCAAGTCACCATCGAAGTCGCCGGGAAACGCCTGGTTTCGGCGCTTGACGGATTTTTCCAAAGCAACCTCGAACTCCTTCCGGCCTTAATCGAGGCGGTCCTCGCGTCGCTGCCTTCCAAGGGAGGGAGGGTTCTCGACCTCTATGGCGGTTCGGGCCTCTTCGGCGCGTTTCTGGCAGACCGCTTCGACGTCGTCGTCGAGGTGGAACAGAATGAGGCCGCGGTAGCCCTTGCACGGGTCAACGTTGTCGGTCCGCTACACGAGTTTCACACCATGAGCCTGGAAACCTGGGTCGCACGCCAGCCGAAAAGCCCGCCTTCGCTCGACGCGATCGTGGTTGACCCTCCCAGGACCGGACTCTCTTCAGAAGTCCTTGCATTTTTAGCGTCGGGCCCCGGTCCGACTCTCGCCTATGTTTCGTGCAACCCCGACACCCTGGCCAGAGACGCCAGGACGCTGGAAGCCTCGGGCTGGACTATGACCAACCTTGAGCTGTTCGATTTCTACCCACAGACCACACATGTTGAGGCGGTGGCACGATTTGTGTGGCGCTAGAGGCTGCAGTCGGCTGACGCTGGTTCTCCTGGCGGGGCTGGGTCTGCAGGTATTACCGGCCGCCTCGATCCCGGAAGAGCCTCAAGCAGGCGGCACCTTGCTTTTGCCGGGACGACTGCCGTGGGGAGCGACCGCGCTGGCGTCGGGCGAAGTTCTGGCACCCTGTGAAGACCAGAGCCTCTCCGTACTGGATTTTCGGGCCGCTGTTCAGGCTCAATGGAGGGCACCGGCTAGATTTTCAGCAGTCTTGACAGCAAGTCCTCCCGGAACCTCGCAGCTTGTGGCCGCCCCGCTCGTCACGGGCCGTGTCGAGATCCTCGCCTGGGATGCTCAAACGCGTGTTCTGGCCTCGCAGTTTTCGTTCTCCCACCACGCTGAGACCACAGCGACCGCATGGAGCGCCGCAGGAACTCTCGCCGCCGGATGGAAAGACGGCCACGTGGAACTCTGGTCGAGGACATCAGGGACGAAGTGGACTTCTGAACTAGGGTCGGAAGTTCTCTGGCTTCTGGCTGACGAAGGACAAGGCCTCTTCGCGGTTTGTCCTGACAGGGTCGTCCTGCTCGACCCTAAAGGTGTTCAAGCCGGTGAGTGGCCGCTTGGGGGCCGCCCCCGCGGAGTGTTGCAGAAGGTCGACGGGACGCTCGTCCTGTGGACCAGCACGGGACTGTGGCAAAAATCGCCCCTCGATGCGGCCTTTCGCCAGATCGACGCGTCGCAAGAGATTGTCGGTGCTGTCGTCGACCGCCAGAACAAGATCCTTCTTACCGAAGTACACAGAGTCCGACGCCTTGAGCCCTCAGGAGGGGTCCTTTCGAGCTTTGCGCTGCCCTATCCGGCGACCGCCTCCTCGGCTCTTGATGACCGTGGACGCGTGCTTGTCGCTACCGACCACGGAGTCCAAATGTGGACCTACGACGGGCGGTTGCTGGCGCTCCTGGACTCTGCGGCCCCTGCCTCCGACGTGCTGATTACCGACCGGGGCCTGGGAGTCTGGAGTGATTCTCAATGGAGGGTTCACATCTGGACGGGCTTCCGTCTTGCTGCTTTGGGGTGGCCCGAGGAAGGCGGGAACCCTGGCCGGACATTTCAGGGACACAGTCCGTCCCGAGTTTCGGCACGTGTTCTTGACTGGTCGGACGACTCGCAGTTCGGTTTCCTCTTTGACTTGATCGCCTCTGGCGATGAAGCTAAACAGAGCCATGTGCTTGACCTTCTGGAGGCCAAGGCCGCCGCCGGCAATCTGCTGGCCGCCTGGCCCTTCGCCAACCTGCTGCTCCTGAAACTCGCTCGGTCGGGTATCACCGACTTGCGCTTGGACCATGGCCGCGTGACCAACAGCTGGCCGGCGCTGCGAATGCGTGCCCTGTTCCTTTTGTCGCGAACAGCCGCGCCTCAGGACAGAGACGAGCTGGTCGATCTCCTTCACCTTGAATTCGATCCGTCCGTGGCGGCCCAAGGAGCCAGGGCTCTGGCTCGCTCGGGATGGGACGGTGACGGCAAGCTCATGCGCCAGCTGAACGAACTCCTGGGTAGAATGTCCGATCAATCAACGGTGGCCGACGCGGTGATCGATGCCTCCCGCACCCTTTGGGAAGTCAACGGTCGAAGCACCGATCCCGTCTTGATTGCGTTGGTCTCAGAACTCTATCAGGGCCCCTACCCCAGGGCCATCAAGCTCAAAGCCCAGAAGTTCTTCCAAGACCTGGTGCAGGCACCTTGACTCTGTTCTTTTTCCCTCCGCCCAGGTTACACTCAAGGAAAGATGATGTTGCATAGCCGAACCGTTACACTTCTGCGCGCCGTGGTAACCAACGACCCGCCCTTTGTTCAGGCGACAAGGAAATATTTAGGCGAGTTGATTCTTGCCTGTTTCGACGGGCGGCCCGAGGCCACGGACTACGCGGAGCGGTTGTCGACAGCTTCGGCCGAACTCCTGGAAAACGCCCTCAAGTACAGCCCCCCCGGCACCAACCTCGTCGTCCGCCTTTCAAAGACCGCCACGGAGCTCCTTCTCCAAGTCAGCAACGCCCTGCGGGACGAAGGCCGGGACGTTCTCACGTCGATCAGACGGGAAATCGGCGCGGTGTGGGCGGAACACGACGCCAAAGAGGCCTTCCGCAAGAAGGTCATGGCCTCGCTGGCCGATCCCAAGGCCAAAGCCATGCTGGGCTACGCCAAGATCCGCATGGAAACCGGCGGAAGACTGCGTGCCAGACTCGGATCACGCGGCCGCCTCGACGTGACTCTGGCCTTCCTCCTGTTCCCTCCCCAATCACCGCTTCGTTGACAGCCACCGACGTCCATGCTATTTTGGGCTATTCCAATCGCATCATCAAGGATGAGCCATGCCCTCGAAAACAGTGAAATTTTCTCCCGAAAAGCCCGCAAAGGAAACGCATAAGCATAGCCTCGGTATTACCGTCTTTTCGGCGATCATCCTGGTGGTCATTGTCGTCACCTTCATCGGTGCGCCAGCGGTTTCCAAGCTCGCTGAAACTCCCAGCGTCACCTTTGGTTCCTACGACGGAGTCTCCATCGACTTTCTCCAGGGCAATGCCTTCGCTCAGCGTGTCGAGCAGCTAAACAGGTTTTACGAGCAGTTCAACCAGGGATCCAATAACCTGGAGCTTCAGCGCCAGATGGTGTGGAGGCAGGCGTTCGAACAGACGGCGGTGCAGATCGGCTTGAAGAGTGAAGCAGAGTCGGCGGGCATCGTTGTGACCGATGATCAAATTGACAAAGCTCTAGTCAGCAACGCCGCGTACCTCAAAGACGGCAAGTTCAGCGAGGAGCTCTACCGCTCCACTTCGGCGGCGGACCGCTTCCGCTACCGTCAGGAAACCAAGACCGACCTTCTGGTTCGCCAATACGCGTCAGACCACATTCAGGCCCCCCTCATCTCAGGACCGACCGAGGCCTTCATCGCCACCCTCGCGTTTCCCCAGCGCAAGTTTTCCTTCATCACCTTCACCGACGCTGACTATCCCCAGGAGCTGGTTTCTGACTACGCCCAAAAGAACAAGAACTTGTTCCGCACGGTTGACGTCAGCCGCATCACCGTGGTGACCTCGGAGGCTGATGCCGCCAAGATCCACGATGAGGCGGTCAAAGGGGACAAAGGTTTTGCAGACTTGGCCAAAGCGTACTCCAAAGACGCGCTCGCTGAATCTGGCGGCGGCCTCGGTGTCCGCCACTACTATGAACTGAAAACGGAAATCGGCAGGGTCGAAGACCTCGACAAGCTCTTTTCCTTGAACAAGGGCGCGATCTCGGCAGTGATCAAGGGAGAGAAGGCGTGGACGATCTACAAGATCAATGCCCCGGCCGCCGACGCCGACCTGAACAGCGCCGACACCTTGGCCTTGGTCAGAGCCTACATCGGCCGCAGTGACCGGGGCTTGCTTGAGGACAACCTTGAGGCAAAAGCCAAGGTCTTTGCCGAGTCAGCAAAGACCGACTTCGCCGCGGCCGCCAAGAAGATCGGCAAGACGGTCAACACCACCGGATGGGTCGCCCTCAACTTCGGCAACAGTGAGCTTCTTCCGTCGGTTTCCGAGGCCAGCAAAGATCCGACGTGGAAAGGCCTGACGTCGAACCAAGACTTCTTCAAAAAAGCGTTCTCGCTGAATGTCGGACAGATCAGCGCTCCGATTCTAGCTTCGCCCTCAGTATTGGTCGTGAAAGTTGACCAGGTGAAAACCTCGGCCACCGTCGAAGACAAACCCATCCTTCCTTCGGCGATTGAGTCGGCTGTGACCGGCGAACGGAGTCAAGAGCTCCAACGGCAAACCTTGGCCAGCCCGAAATTCAAAGATCAGTTCCAGGCCGAATTCAGCCGCTTGTTCCCCGTTCGATGAAAAGCGAACCCATTCTGACTTGGAAGGGTCGGAGGGTTCGTTCCCCGGACGACAGTCCCGAGAAGACCGCAAGAAAGGTTCCTTCGGCCCCCCTGCGGCCGGGGAGCCTTTTTTTTGTCCCGTCTCCGCTTGAAGGCTGGGGCGTCGACGTTCTTCTCGAAAGGCTTCCTGCCGAGGCAGCGGTCGTCCTCTTTGAGAAGGACCCCGCGCTCAAACAACACTGCCAGGACGTCCTGGAGCGGTTCCTCGGCAGAAACCTCATCGACGCGAGGCTTTTGTGGCTTGAAACGGATACCGAGGAGGCTGTGGCTTCCTTGTTCACTCGCTTGCCTCTTGACCGGCTTCGACGCTGCGAATTCTTGACTCTGAACGGAGCCTGGCTGACCCATGCCGAGCGGTATCGGCAGGTCTTTGCGCGTCTGGAAGAGGGTTTGAACCGCTGGTGGTCGAACCGGATCACGAGTCTCCACCTTGGGCCTTTATGGGTAAGGAATCTCATCGCCAACCTCAAAGGCTCCAGGTTCTCCCCCGCCGCTTGGCCAGATTGGAAGCAGGAAACCGTCGTCGTCCTAGGAGCCGGGGTGACCGTGGAACGGACCCTCCCCTGGCTCGCCGCCAACCGGGATTTCTGCAGGGTGCTAGCCGTTGATACAGCTCTCCCTCTTCTGCGCGCTTGGTCAATTATTCCTGACGCCGTGGTCTGCGTCGAGGCCCAACACGCCAATCTTCGAGACTTCTCAGGCTGGCGGGGCGCCTCCGTTGCCCTCTTCGCCGATCTCACCTCGCTCCCCGCTTCCACAAGAGTCTTCGACGGTCCCTTGTTCTGGTACGTCAGCGAGTTCGCGCCCGTGTCGCTGTGGAACCGCTGGCCCTGGGCACCGTCAGCCGTTCCCCGCCTTCCAGCTCTCGGGAGCGTTGGAGTGGTCGCCGCCTGGATAGCCTGGAGGTTGACCCAGGGTGCGGTCGTCCTGTCGGGCCTCGACTTCTGTTTTCCGCCCGGCAAAACCCACGCTAGAGGAGCCCCGGCCCTAGAGGAAATGGCGGGCCGGACTAGGCGGTTGAATCCGTTCGAGCAAGTCGGCTCCTGGGAACGTTCGGGCGTGCACTGGACCAGCGACCGCAAGTGGCTTACCACGGGGGTGCTGGAGGGCTACGCGGGCCTCTTGGCTGAGCGGGCGGCGGATCACGCCGGGCGGACCTGGCTTTGGTCCCAAGCCGGAGTTTCGCTGGGACTTCGCGTCTGGCCAAGATTGACCGCGGTGAAGCCTCTGGCTCCGGTTACCGAAACACGGGTTCCAAAAGATTCCGAAACCGCGAAATGGCTTGCGCAGGAAAAGGTCCGCTGCGTAGCCATTCTTGACTCATTTGTCCAGCTCAACCAGTCGCCAAACGATGACCTTGTGTGGGACAAGCTGGAATCGCAGCTGCGTGAGGTTGACTACCTGACCTTCAGTTTCCCTGACCCCGAACCACGTCGGTCCAGCGACTGGCTGATCCGAGCCCAAGTCCAGGTACGTTGGTTGCTGGAACGCTTGGGCTAGGCGGCTCCGCTTAGTCTTCGTCGCTGGTTTTCAGCACAGAGAGGAACGCGCTTTGGGGCAGTTCCACGCTGCCGACCATCTTCATCCGTTTCTTGCCTTCTTTCTGTTTGTCGAGCAGCTTGCGCTTGCGGCTGATGTCTCCGCCGTAGCATTTGGCCAGAACGTCTTTCCGGTACGCCTGGACGGTCTCTCGGGCGATGACGGTGTTGCCGATCGACCCTTGTATGGCAATTTTGAACTGTTGGCGAGGAATTTCGTCCTTGAGTTTGTCGCAAACACTTCGGGCCCGCTCGTAGGCGTTGCCTTTGAAGACAAGCATGCTTAGAGCGTCGACACCTTCGCCGTTGATGAGAATGTCGAGCCTGACGAGGTCGGTGGCCTTGAAGCCAGCCAAGTCGTAGTCAAAACTGGCGTATCCCTTGCTAATCGACTTGAGTTTGTCGTAGAAGTCAAACAGCACCTCTGCAAGGGGCATCTCGTAGCGCATCTCGACCCGTTTCTCGTCGAGATAAGTCATATTGGTTTGAACACCGCGCTTTTGGGTGCAGAGCGTCATGATGTTCCCCAGGTACTCGGTGGGAGTGATGACGGTCGCATGAATGTACGGTTCTTCCGCCAGCTCAATTGTCGTCGGGTCGGGAAATCCGCCAGGCGTCTCAATCGAATAAACATCGCCCTTCTTCGGTGTGATCCTGTACTGAACCGAAGGGCTGGTTAGGATGATGTTCAGGTCAAATTCGCGCTCGATCCGCTCCTGCACGACTTCAAGGTGGAGCAATCCGAGGAAGCCGCACTTGAAGCCAAAACCCAAGGCCGCTGAGCTGTCCTTCTCATAAATCAGAGCCGCGTCGTTGAGCTTGAGTTTTTCCAGAGCCTTGGACAATTCCTCGTATTGATTGGAGTCGACGGGATACAGGGAGGAGAAGACGACAGGTTTGACGTCTTTGAAACCCGGAAGTCCCTTCTGACAGGGGTTGTTGTCGAGGGTGACCGTGTCGCCGACCCGGATGTCACTGATGTTCTTGATGCCGGCGATAATATACCCGACCTCGCCTGGCCCGAGGACCCTTGTTCTTTCCAGGGCAATGCGGAAGTACCCGACTTCTTCCACTATGTAGGTTCCCCCGGTGTTGAACAGCCTGATGGTATCCCCTTCCTTGAGTGTGCCCTCAAAGTTCCGAACGTGGATGACCACGCCTCGAAACGCGTCGTAGTGGCTGTCAAAGATGATTGATTGAAGAGGAGCATCGTCAGTGCCTTTGGGAGGAGGAATGTGCGCGACGATGGCCTCCAGGAGTTCGTCCATCCCCAAGCCCATCTTGGCCGAAACCGGAATGGCAATGTCGGAATCCAGGCCCAGATCATGGTCGATCTGATGCTTGATGCGTTCGATATCGGCGCCCGGCATATCGATCTTGTTGATGACGGGGATGATCTCCAAATCGTGATCCATCGCCATATAGAGGTTCGAAAGCGTCTGCGCCTGGACTCCCTGAGTGGCGTCAATCACGAGCAACGCCCCCTCGCAACTGGCAATGGCCCGGCTCACTTCGTAGCTGAAGTCCGCGTGCCCCGGAGTGTCGACCAAATTCAAAATGTAGGCCTGTCCGTCGGCCGCCGTGTAGGGCAGACAAACGGCCTGGCTCTTGATCGTGATGCCGCGTTCACGCTCGATGTCCATATTGTCCAGAAGCTGGTTCTGAAAGTTCCGGTCGTCGATGATCTTCGCCCTCTGAATGAAGCGATCAGCTAAAGTTGACTTGCCATGGTCGATGTGGGCAATGATGCAGAAATTGCGGATACGCGGCGTGGGATGGGGCATGGCGCCACTTTACCCGAGATGGGGCCTAATTTCAAGCAATCCTCGGGGGTGAAGACTCAGCAACCCCTGATGCCTCAAAGAAAAAGACGGCTGGAGAACGGGACGCCCAGCTGAACAATCGACTCCAGATAGCCTCCCAGACGGCGTTTGATTTTCCACCGGGTGATCAGGGCCTGATTCTTGGTGTCGGCGACCCAGTCCTGAACCTGGAGAGGATCATTTTCCGCGAGCGAAAGTTCCTCGGCGGCGGTCCCAGGCCACACCTTGGTCACCCGAAAACTCCTGTCGACCCCGGCGGCCAAATCTTCGACAACAACGCCAAAGGCCAAAGGGAGAACCCGTGCGGTCAGGTCGTTCATCGCGGCGTCTTTGAGGGGGAACTCTGGACGCGCCTCCAGGGTTGTCCAGAGCCGGAGGGGTTTGCCGTTGCGTTCCAAATCGAGCGGGATGACAGCATCGATTCCAAAATCCAGCAGCCTGACCTGGGCGTTGGCCAGCTCGCTGACGGCAACGCCCGCCACGCCCACCAAACGGTCCCCTACATGCACACCAGCCCAATCGGCCGGGGCCCGTGGGGCCACATAGAGCACTTCCAAGCCTCTCTGGTCTTCCTGCAGGCCGAGACCCGTCCACGGCAGAACGGCCTTCCCACCAACCTGGAGACGCGGAAGAATTTTCTGCACCAGAGACGCGGGAATAGCAAAATTGACTCCCTGAAAATCGCGGATGCCGGCAAACACGATGCCGACAACTCTCCCTTTGGAGTCCACAAGAGGTCCCCCGCTGTTTCCTGGGTTGACGGCCACGTCGATCTGCATAACCTCTCCGACGGCAAGAAGTGGGCGTTGAGATGCAGAGACAATCCCCTCTGTCAGCGTCGCTTCGAGGCCCCCTGGAGAGCCCAAAGCCTGAAGCCGTTGACCTGGAATGGGGTCGGCGCCGGTAGCGAGCGTAAAAACATAGTCTGGTTTGTACTCGGTTTTCAGCAGAGCTAAGTCAAGGTTTCTGTCCCAGCCGATCACTTTGGCGGGAAGCCTCTCGCCCTTGGAGCCCGGCAACCGGATCGAAAGACGAGAACTCACGCTGGGACCGGGTTCCACTTCGGACTCAATGACGTGATGGTTGGTCAGCAGGTAGCCATCACCCGAAATGAAGAACCCAGATCCGATGACAATGTCGGGTTGCGATGAACCGTTAGTGATCTTCAGCCCGCGGTTCACAACGACCGTCGCGGTGCCTTTGAGCCAGTCGGCCGGTGTCGAAGGCGGAGGCTCCGGTGAAACCGAAGGCTGAGGGGTCCAGGTGCCAGTTTTGATCAATGCCAACGAGGCCGCCAAGTCGAGGGCCCTTCGTGTTTTCCCCTGACTGGCCGCCTGAGCCCTCTCTTTCTCAAAACTGTCCTGTATCGATTCAAGGAACTGAGTCTTCTCCTGGCTGTCGCCCGCCTGGTTAGCCACCGTGGTCCAGGCAACCCCCAAATGGCCAGCCAGCAGTTCAGACCGGCCTTTGTCGAGCGCCGTCGAAAGGTTGACGGGCGACTCGGCCGCACGCGGCGCCGCAGGCGCTGTCCGGCAGCCGGAAAGAGACAGCACAGTCAAGGCCGTGAACAGCAGGAATCTCAAGGCCGGGGCTCCCAGGGTGGCATGGTGCTCCATGGCATTGCCGAACCCGTGAAGACCAAGGCAACCAACTGCCCGTCCCCTGGCCAAACGAAGATGCGCTCCAGCGGCCGCAAATCGCCGTGGGTGTCCCAGAGTTGGACACCCTCGTTTGGAAACAGTACAAACTCGGTTCCCTTGCCGGAAGCGGCCTTGCTTTGCACCTGGGTCAGCTCTCCCTTTTGGTAAAGCTCTCTGACGTTGGTCTGACCGTGCCCTTCGATGTCTCGGTACACGGAGACCAATTTTCCGGAGCGGTAGTAACTCCAGGTATCGTCTCGTCCGTCGTTGTTCGTGTCTTCTATCGAAAGCCAGACCTGTCCCCGGAAAAGGAAGACAATCCTTTGCCTGAAACCCTGGTCCCAGGTCTCAACCGAAGCCGCCGCCGCCGCAAGAGCCTTGGGGTCCAGGGGCGCCCAAAGGTCAGCCAAGACGGATGGCAAACTGTTTGCGGAAGCATCGAACCGCTCGCTAGGCCACAAAGGAACCTTCTGCGCAAGAGGACGGAACCGGTAGACGATTCTATGATCTCCCCAACGGTACTCAAGACTCCGGGCCAGGGGGTAGGCCTCGTAGTTCAGCTTCCAGGCGGAGCCACCCCTGGTCTCGGTCAAAGTGTCGGGTTGGCCGGCGGTGAAAGACAGACACCAGAGGCTCCCGTCCGCCTCTCGCGTCCACGACACGAGGGCGCCCTGGGTGAAAACAAGCCGGCTTTCGGCAAGACCATCCTGGTCAGCATCCCAAGTCCATTCCCCGTCGGAGGGCGCGGTCTTCCGGTCGGACGCCAGCCAAGTCGCATAGTCCAGAGCCTGGGCCGAAGAAAGCTGCGGCACCGTATAACCGCCTTCAAGAAGCAATTCCTTGGCTGCGGGACTTCGGTCGAGGATTTTCCGCAAAGTGGGGTCAGACCATCCCCCGTTGAGGGAGCGGTCCCTTGTCACCAAGGCATCTGCCGAGGCGACAGAATCCGGGTTCCGGACAACCAGGGGAAGGAACCGCCGGTCGTCAGAGTGAAGCTCAAGCGCCTGGGCAAGAAGCGGTACCACCGCTGAGCCGTCGAATTGCTCCAAAACTTCCAACCCACGGATCAAGCCTCTGGGACTGTAGGCTTTCTCCTCCCAGCCCAGCCAAGCTTGCGTCCAACTTTGAGAGTCCGCTCGCGGATCCCAAGCCTCAAAAAGGGCCTCGCCCCAATCTTGGGACGAAAGGTTTGTCAACGCGGGCTTGGGCCAACCTTGCTTGAGAACGGCCGCGGCGGAATCGCGGACTCCCTGCTGCAGGTCGATCCAGGAACCGACCAAATCGACATCGGCTCCTGGTTCCAGCGTCATGGCCTCGAGCCGCGAACGCTCAAGGGCCGGCCAATAGGGAACCAGCGAAGGACTCCCTTGGTCGGCCAGGAGCGGCAACCCCCTTCGGACTGTTTCCGAGAGGTATGCCTTGATGAATTGATCCTTCCTTCCCAAGTCTTGGGCGTCAAGAGAAGCAACCCCAAGCAGAACGCCGAAGAACAAGAGACCGAAACGGGCCATTTACTCAGCCGTAGCAGCGACTCGCGGCGGGAATCCCAAAAGGAGCCGAACTTCGTCGTCGTCCAAAGTTTCCTTGGCGACCAATTCGTTGGCCAGCTTGTCAAGTTCGTCACGATGGGCGCGGAAGATCTGCCGGACAGCCTCCAGGCCTTCGCCCAAGATCCTGCGGATTTCGCTGTCGATGGTTCGCGCTGTCTCCTCAGAGTAATCTTTGTGTGTGGCGATTTCCTTGCCGAGGAAGATGGGCTCCCCTTCTGAACCGAGAGCCATGGGACCAACCTTCTCGCTCATGCCCCATTCGGTGACCATGCGGCGGGCCAGCGTTGTGGCCTGCTCCAGGTCGTTCTGGACTCCCGTGGTTGTTTCGCCGAAGACGAGCTCTTCGGCGGCGTATCCGCCGTAACAAATCTTGATCCGGTCGAGCAGCCAGTTCTTGCCTCGGCTGTATTTGTCCTCGTCAGGGAGGGAAAAAGCAACCCCAAGTGCCCGCCCTCGGGGAACAACGGAAACCTTGTGAAGAGGATCGGTGTCCTTGAGGTGGTAGTGAAGCAGTGCGTGCCCAGCCTCGTGGTAGGCCGTCGCCAGCTTTTCTTTTGGTTGGATGACCTTGGAACGCCTGGCAACCCCCATCAGAATCTTGTCGCGCGCCTCCTCAAAGTCCTCCATTCCAACCTCAGTCTGGCCACGCCTGGCAGCAAACAGGGCAGCCTCGTTGACCATGTTCGCCAAATCCGCGCCGGAACTCCCTGGAGTGGCCTTCGCAATTCTATTGAGGTCGACGGTAGTGTCGAGTTTGATTTTTTGGCAGTGAATCTTGATGATGGCTTCTCGTTCTTTGACGTCAGGCATGTCGACCACAACCTGACGGTCAAAGCGGCCTGGCCTCAACAAGGCGGGGTCGAGCACGTCGGCCCGGTTGGTCGCCGCGATGACGATGACAGCGTCTTTGGTGTCGAAACCGTCCATCTCCACCAAGAGTTGGTTGAGCGTCTGTTCACGTTCGTCGTGTCCTCCGCCGTAACCGGCACCACGTGTGCGGCCGACGGCGTCAATTTCGTCGATGAACAGGATGCAAGGCGAATTCTGGCGCCCCTGCTCAAAGAGGTCGCGGACACGGCTTGCACCGACACCCACAAACATCTCGACGAAGTCCGACCCAGACATATGGAAGAAGTTCACCCCGGCCTCGCCAGCCACAGCCTTCGCCATGAGAGTTTTGCCTGTGCCCGGCATTCCAACCAGCAACACGCCTTTGGGGATCTTGGCTCCAATCGCCGTGAATCGGTCAGGGCTCTTGAGGAACTCGACGACTTCCTGCAGCTCATGTTTGGCTTCTTCCTGCCCGGCAACGTCGGCGAAGACCACTTTCTTCCCTTTGTCGTTGTACTTCTTTGCGCGGCTCTTTCCAAAACCGAACGCCTTGCCGCCGCCTCCCTGAACCTGACGGTACATCAGGAAGATGAAGATGATACCAATTGTCCAGGGGAGAAATTGAAGGATGACCATCATGGGATTGAGCGCCCTGGCGCCTCCGGAAATCTGGACATTCTTGTCGGTAAGCTGCTTGATGAGATCGAGCTGAAGGTAGGGAATCTTCGTCGTGAACGTGTTGCGGCCGCCGCCGTGCCCGCCGAGAGTGCCTGTGATTTCAGACTGATCGAGGATGTCGACCGAGTCGATCTCCCCCTTGTTCAAATATTCGAGAAAAGTGGAATACGGAATGGTCCGACCCGTATTGAAGTCGTTGGAGAACAGGATGGCCGCCAAAAGCCCGATGACCACCAAAAAAAGGATCAGGGCAAACCGGTTCTTCCGGAAATCAAAAGGAGGCTGGGGCCCGTTGTTGTGTCCCTTGTTCTCCTTGTCGTCATCATCGTTCATAATCACTCCGTCGTAATAACTTAACAAAAATCCCGGTCTTGTTCAATTTTTCTTCGGGGGTTTCGGCCCAGACCACCCTTTTCTCTCTTGGATCGACCACAGCCTTGACAAATCCTTCTTGCACAATCAGAGAGCACCGGTCGGGAGTCAACCGACCAAGCCGCCTCCGCTTCAGGACTCTTGTCCAGACGCCGTCGGAGGCTGACACCAGGGTCATTCCCGGCACCACCGATCTCCAGACGAAACTTCGTTCAGGGTCAATTCCGGGAACGAAAACCCACTCCCCTTGCGTCAGTTGGGTCTCCTGCCGGGACCAGACCATTCGGTGCGACCCCAAGTCGCAAACAACGCCTTGCTCCGCCCTGACAAAGTACTCCTTTGGAGCCTGTTGGACAACTCGTGCCCAAACGACGAAACCAGCGGACAGCCTCCACCGCCAACCACTTCCCGCGCGGCTAGGCGGCGGGGGGTTCACCGCGATGGTTTCCAGGAAGCGGCGGCTGAACCGAACCTGGGTTTCGACGCGCGTCGCGACAGCCAGAAGCTGGCTCTGCCTGACAAGGGTGTTCCAGAGGGACCAAAGGCCGACGGGCAGACAGGCTCCTTTGGCGTCAAAAACCCAGGCCGGATCCGGCTCCGCGGCGGGTAGTAGTTGCCTCCACGCGCTCCCAAGATCGTTCAAGGCTTCGACAGACCTGGGGAACCGGGTGTTCAAAAGAGGAAACACCTCATTCCTGAGAAAGTTTCTCGTGGCGGTGTTTTCGTTGTTCGTGCTGTCGGAGATCCACGGAATATTCTGCTCGCGGGCGACGTCAGCCAGCACAAGGCTTCTTAAATTCAACAGCGGCCTCAGGAACCGGCCTCTGCGTGAGCGCATGCCACCCAATCCCTGCCAGGAACGCCCGCGAAGAATTCTCATCAGAATTGTCTCTGCCTGGTCATCGGCGTGATGGGCCAGAACCACAGGGGAATTCGGATACTCCGCCAGGAACTGCGCAAAACAGCGGTACCTGTAGCTGCGGGCCGAGTCTTCGGAGTCGATGGCAACTTGGGGTGCGGCAAACCGAGTCAAGGCAACGCCAAGCCTACTACACCAGCGTCCAACCGACTCGGCCTCGGCCAGCCGTTCTGGTTCGGGGCGCCAACCGTGGTCCACATGAAGGGCTCGGAGGTTTTGCGGGCCGGCCACCTGCACAAGACCCCACAGCAGCACAGAGGAGTCCCTGCCGCCCGAAAAGGCCACCCCCCAAGGTTGCACACCCTTCCAGCCGTCCATCGCCTGGTCAAGCGTCTTGAGAAATTTCCGGGTCGCGTTGGTTGACGGCATGAATCAGAGCCTCCCAGCCTTCCCGCCACTGCGCATCGGCTCGAAGCGCTGCCTTTTCGACAGCCGCGTCGACGGCGAGCCTCTGCCCGGCAGGCAAGGTTCCCAAAACATGGTCGATGACCCCTCCGGCCAGAACCGGTCGCCCAACACCGATCGCCAGCCGATGGTAGCGGTCGCCACCCAAGGCAGCGTCGATGGACCTCAGTCCGTTGTGACCGGCCGTTGATCCATGCGGTTTCATCCGCACCCGTCCCGGGGCCAAATCCATCTGGTCAAAAACCACTAAAAGGTCGTCGGGCACCGCTTTGAAGGCGGTCAGCAAGGTGCCAAAAATGGTACCGGACCGATTCACGTTGGTCAGCGGCTTGACGAGAACCAAGGTGTCGCGACCGATCAGACGGTGACAAAATAGATAAGGCCGGAACCAGGCCTTTCTGAAAGAAAGTTCCTGAATCCCGGCCCACCTGTCGAGGAACCAAAAACCAGCGTTGTGCCGCGTTTCCTGGTAGTCGGGCCCGGGGTTTCCCAGGCCCACAACCAATCGGATCAGGCCTTCTTCTCCTGTGCCTTCGGAGCCGGGGCTCCCTTGGCGGGGGCCGCCGCCGCTCCCGCTGCAGGAGCCGCGGCGGCTGTGGCTGCGGCTTCTTCGGTACCGGGAGAGGTCGTGACTTCGGTTTCAGGAACCGAGTCAAGGCTGCGTGTGCTGATGACGTGCACCACCACGGCGTCGGGATTGCTGAGAACCTTAACGCCCGCCTCAAACTTCAAGTCGCGGACATAGACGCTCTGGTTCATGTCCAGACCGGCGACGTCCACCTTGATATTGTGGGGAATGTCTTTGGCCAAACACTCGACTTCAATTTCGTGGCTGACCTGCTCCAACAAACCGCCGTTTCTGACACCGATCGCGGTGCCCGACAGATGAACGGGAACCTTGGCGTGCAGGGTCTTGGTCGCGCTCACATGGTAGAAGTCGATGTGCTGGATATGTCCGGACAGAATGTCATCCTGGTAGTCCTTCACAAGAACTTCATAGACGGTTTTGCCGTTCTGCAACTTGATGACGGTGTTTTCACCGAAGGAGGCGAAACGATGAGTAAACTCATGGGCGTCAACGGAAATCGAAACCGCTCCATTTTGTCCGTAGACAACCGCGGGAATCTGTCCGGACACTCTCAGCCTTCGGGAAGCCGACTTCTTGAGTTCTTTGCGTTCCTGGAAAGCCAGGGTCACTTGTTCCATTCTCTACTCCTTGCACTCTCAAAACTGGGACGGAAGGATTCGAACCTTCGGATGCCAGAACCAAAATCTGGTGCCTTGCCAACTTGGCGACGTCCCAATGGGGAGTTATCCCTCTATTCTTCTTCCTCTTCAGTCGCAGGGGCGTCAGCCGCCTGATCGTAGGCATCGAGAATCTGCTCCTGGAGACGGGCCCGAAATTCCGTGTTGATGGGATGGGCAACATCTTTATACTCACCATTCTTGGTCCGCCG
>CAYYUZ010000038.1:0-9392 GCA_964475005.1 uncultured Spirochaetales bacterium | reverse complement strand
ATTCCGTGTTGATGGGATGGGCAACATCTTTATACTCACCATTCTTGGTCCGCCGACTGGGCATGGCGATGAAAACACCGCTCTCCCCCTGGATGACCTTGACGTTGTGAACCACGAAGCAACTTTCAAATGTCACAGTCACGTAGGCTTTGAGCTTCCCCTCGCCCGCGACTTTCCGGATCCTGATGTCGGTGATCGTCATGTGCCATCCTCCAGGCGGTCTGTCCTTTCGGGGACATTGTAAACCGACACTGGGGAAGATGCAAATTCACAGCAACTCAGGACCCGGCCTGCGAAGTGACCCCCGCAACCGAATGAGACAGGGAATTATTATACTTTTTTGGTCAATCGTGTCAAAGGGTATTTCTCGTTTTTTTATATTGACAGTCGTGGGGGGTCCGGTTAAATTTCCACGTACAAAGGCTCGTGCGGCCCTTCCATTTTTCTGAACAAAGGTACGTTCATGGCTTTTTTCCGTTTCAGCGACGAGGACTTTGACGACTACGACAGTGACTACGAGGACGATCTCGAAGAAGACTTCGACGATGAGGAAGAAGACGAGGCCTTTGACGACGACTATGACGATTTGGAAGACGACGAAGACGACTTTGACGATTTTGACGACGAAGGCGAGCTAGAAGAAGACGATGACGAAGACGTTGAGGAACTCGAGTACGAAGGCTTCGATTCTCAGGATTTTGTCGAGTAGAGCACGTCCGCGGTGAACCAGAGCTTTTCCAGTTCGTAGTACGAACGGGCACTCTCCGAAAACAGGTGAACAATGGTGTCGTCCCAGTCGATCAGACGCCATTCATTGACTTGGTTCTTTTTGGGCCGATGCCGAATTGACTCGAGATTCTGTGAAGCCCATTGGTCGAGTTCCTGCACCAATCCCTTCAAATGTCCTTGGCTGTTGTAAGTCGCAATGACAAAGGTGTCTGCCCACGAGCAGATTCCTTTGACGTTCAGGACGACGACCTGGCGGGCTTTGGCATCTTCTAGAAAGTGCCCAAGTTTGATCATGAGTTCGTTGTTATCGGACATAGCGGCCGTCGAAGTCCTTTCCCAGGATGATGGTAATCAAGGCCGACCCCGCAGGGGCCTCGGCTTGTGCGAGAATTTTGCCGCATCGGATCAAGTCCGCCAGTTTCTGGGCCTGGTCGGGATTTCCGGTGCGGTCGATGATGGTGGTTTCTGCCTGCGTCGTGTTTTCGGAATTCTTGGCCGACAGGATGTCGTAGCCGAAGTTCCGGAACAGCAGAGCGGTTCGAGTGGCCAGTCCCGCGCGGTTGGTCCCGTTCAGGATCTCTATGGTAAGCGCGCCGTTGACCAGCTTGTCAGCGTCTTTGTTGGCCAGGCCTTCCACCACTTGACGGACGGTCTCCAGGAGCAGAGTTCCGTTGTAGTGCGGAAACAGGAGAGTCTTTTTGTCGACTACCCGTTCGGTGCCCAAGACCCGTTGAAAGACAACGCGTTCCCAGTCGGCGCCCTTGGCCACTTTGAGGAAGGTCCTCATCCCGACGTCTTCCATGTTGGTTTTCGTCTGGGCAAAGAACAACGGAAACACCTCGTCGTGAAAGAGGAATGCCTGCTGTTCCCCCCAGCGCCGCATCAACGACTGGACGATCTTCTGGTGGCGGGCGCTGCGGTCGGACATCTCCTCCCCTTCGTCCTGGTGGATCAGGTAATCGCGGGCCTTGCTGCCGTCAAGCACGAGATTTCCCGAAGGGATCAGGGTCATAGGATCGGTCTTGGCGGCTTCGATCGCCGTGGGAACAAACAACTCGATCCCCGAAAGCAGATCGACCTGACGCTCGAACTGATCGGCCGTCATGACCATATAAAAAGGAACAGAAAGTCCCGTGAGCTGGCTGACCTTGGCTAGATAGTCCTTCATATCGTCGGGTTTGAAGAGAGCGGAAAGAGCGTCAACCCGCGAGAGCGACGCGATCAGCGAACCCGTCTCGGGTGGAACGTCGATCAAGGCTGTCTTGTTCGTCTGCGGATTGTAGAGAATCACCTGATTGAACAAGGGCTGCTTCTGGTCGGTGATCGTGAACAAGACGGCCAGGGTGCGGCCCGATTCAGTGGTGTCTTTCACGCGGTCGGTTCGGACCTGGAAGACCACGTAAACCAAAACGACAAGCGTCAGAAGTCCGATGAAGATGAGTAGCAGGCGGCTGGGGTCAAGAAGGTTCTTTGTTCTCATGAGAGATTCGCCTCGCGATAGAGGTGATGGGCATCCACATACTCGGCGACCAAAGGCGGAACCAGGGCCTTCCAGGCTAGCCCCTGATGAACGCGATGCCGGATCTCCGTGGACGAAACGTCAACCAGCTTGTTGTTCAAGTACCGGTGCGGCCACGAACTCGTCAACTCGTGGGGGTACTTTCGATGGGCGACGAGCAGTTCGGCTATGCGGCTTAGTTCCCCGGCGTCCTTCCAGGTGGAAAAGGATTCGAACAGATCGTCACCCAAGACCAGAGCGGGACGCCCAGTCAGCGTATAGTGGTCGAGCAGATAACGGACAGTGTCGATGGAATAGCTGATACCGTCTCGGGCCAATTCGCAGGTTTCCAGAACCACGTCGTAGCCTTTGACGGCCAGCTGGAGCATGGCCAAACGTTGATCGACGGTGGTTCCATCGACAATCTTGTGCGCGGGCTTATTCGAAGGGACGAAGACGACCCGCTCGAAACCTTCCTGAATCCGAACTTCCTCGGCTAGCAGAAGGTGCCCGATATGCACGGGATTGAACGTCCCTCCAATGATCACAGTCTTCAAAGCAAAATCTCTTTCTCGGCCAGCCTTAGGAATTCCCTGCGAATTTCGTCGAGCCTATCACGGAAGAAGCTCGAAACACCAAGCACTTTCTCCTGGGGAATCGAAGCGGCGAGGGCCTTCAAGCGGCTGCCGTCCTCGTCGAGGTCGGTCTTGGAACCCAGGACGACACGAGGCTTGTCGACAAGTTCGGGCGAGAAATCCAGTAGCTCGGCCAGAAGGACAGGGAACGACTCAAGGAAGGTCTCGTCAGAAAGGTCAATCAAAAATACAAGTCCCTTGGTTCTGGCGATGTGTTTGAGGAACTGAATTCCCAAACCCAAGCCGTGCGAGGCTCCTTCAATGATCCCGGGAATGTCGGCCAAGACAACATCTTGGTCGTAGACCCGCATCACGCCTAGATAGGGAATCTTCGTGGTGAACGGATAGGCAGCAACCTTGGGGGTCGCGTTGGTGAGCAATGTCAAAAGCGTTGATTTGCCGGCGTTTGGAAAACCCACGAAACCAAGATCGGCGATGATGTTAAGTTCGACCACCAGCAGATTCTCTTGAGCCGGCATTCCGGGCTGGGCGTACCTGGGGGCTTGATGTTTGCTGGACCGGAAGTGCCAGTTTCCTTGGCCGCCCCGGCCGCCGACTAAATAAACCCATTGGGGAGCGGCGTCGGCTGAAAAATCATGAAGGATCTCGCCTGTTGCCTTGTCACGGATAATCGTTCCCGGTGGAACGTAAATATAGGCCGACTCCCCGTCTTTGCCGTGCATTTTGGAACCGCCGCCGGGAAGACCGTTTTGGGCCTTGAAGACACGGCGCATGCGAAGATGCGCCAGGGTCTTCAGATTCTCTTTGACCTGAAACACCACGTCGCCGCCCCGGCCTCCGTCGCCACCGTCCGGTCCCCCAAAAGGAACGAACTTCTCTCGGCGAAACGAGATACAACCTGCGCCGCCATGGCCGGAAGAAACTTCGATAGTGGTTTCGTCAACGAAGCCTTCCAAGGAACTCTATTACTCCGACGCGGGAACGATGTTGACAGTCTTCTTGCCTCGGCGTTCCAGGAAAGCGACAGCCCCCTTCACCAAGGCAAAGAGCGTGTGGTCGCGGCCGAGGCCGACGTTGTCGCCGGGGTGAAACTTTGTTCCCCGCTGGCGGACCAGGATTTCACCCGCTTTCACGGCCTGACCGCCGAAGCGTTTGACCCCGAGCATTTTGGGATTGGAATCTCGACCGTTCTTGGAACTGCCTGCGCCTTTTTTATGAGCCATGAAACAACCTCCCGGAATCTCTTCCGTATTTGACTTGGACCCGTTGGGGTTCATCCCCTGTCAGGTCTTCGAGGCCGCGCAACAAGAATTCGCACCAACCTCGATACTGTTGGGCGGTTTCGGGCTGAACTCCCGAAATCACCATCTGGAACCGACCCGAAACGTCGTCCGTTGCCTTCCAGGTTACCCCCGGGGAAGCTTCGACCGTTCGGGCAAACGTCCGGAGAAGGACAGTGAAGGCCGAACAGACAATGTCCGCTCCCTTCAAGGCAAAACCGGCGTGACCTTCCGCGACCAGATTCCCGATCACCCCTTCTGGCGAAAGGACAACCGAAACCCTAATCATGCCAGGACGATGTCCTCGACCTTGATCAGAGTGTACATCTGCCGGCTACCGACCGTGCGGTGGTAACTCTTGCGGCGTTTGTACTTGTACGAGATGACTTTGTCGCCGCGGGCCGTGCCGCTGATGGTGGCCTTGACCTTGGCTCCCGGAACAAAGGGAGCCCCAATCTGCACACCCTTGTCGTCGCTGACCATGAGAACTGTAGCGAATTCCAGGGCTGAGCCATTTTCGGCATCGACCCGATCGATCTGCAGGACGGCACCCTTCTCAGCTTTGAATTGGTGTCCTTTGATTTCCACAAGCGCGTACATAGGTTTCCTCAAATGAAAAAAATTGCAGAGTCGTTTATAGCATGGTGCTCAGCTAAGGTCAAGGCGCCCAAGGTCAGCTCGTCTTCAGGAAACTGTCAATTTCGCGCGCCGCCCCTCGCCCTTCTTGAATGGCCCAGACAACCAAGGACTGACCGCGCCGGGCATCGCCGGCACTGAACACCTTGGGGAGATTGGTGCTGAAGCGTCCGTAGGCTGCTTTGATGTTGGTTCGAGGGTCCTGTTCGAGGGAGAGTTCCTTGATGATGTCGTCCTCCGGTCCCAGGAAACCCAAGGCCAGGAAGACTTGGTCGGCCTTCCAGGTCCGCTCCGAGTTCGGAACTTCGGCCATCTTCCAGGCACCTTTCTCGTCCTTCGTCCAGGCCACATCTGTGGTGACAAGCCCCGTCAGCTCGCCCTTGTCGTTTCCCAGAAACTCTTTCGTGCTGATCGAGAAGGTCCGCGGGTCCTTTCCGAACTTGGCCACGGCTTCGCTGTGCCCGTAGTCGGCCTTGTAGAGTCTTGGATAGGTCGGCCACGGAAATTCCTCTGTTCGCCCCTCGGACGGCTGAGGAAGCAGTTCAAAGTTGTCGAGACTTGCACAGCCGTGGCGAAGAGAAGTCCCCAAACAGTCGTTTCCGGTGTCACCGCCGCCGATAACAATCACCCGCTTCTCTTTCGCGGAGATGAAACCGTCTTTGGCCCCGCTCAGAAGGTTCTTGGTGTTCGCCGTCAGAAAATCCATGGCAAAGTGGATGCCTTTGAGATGCCGTCCCGGTACCGCAAGGTCTCGGGGTTTGGTCGAGCCTGTCGCCACAAGGACGGCATCGAAGTCTTTCATCAAGTCGGCGGCCTTGACGTTCTTGCCGACCCAGGCCCCTGTTTTGAACCAGACGCCTTCGTCGCGCATCAGCTGAACCCGCCGGTCAACCAGAGTTTTGTCGAGCTTCATATTGGGGATGCCGTACATCAGCAAGCCTCCGACGCGATCAGCACGCTCAAAGACAGTCACCTCATGACCAGACTGGTTGAGCTGATCGGCCGCGGCAAGGCCGGCCGGGCCGGAGCCGATCACGGCAACACGTTTTCCAGTCCGTGTTTTGGGAGGCCGGGGAACCATCCAGCCTTTTTCATAGGCGTTGTCGATGATCCAGGCCTCGTTGTCCTTGATCGTCACCGCCGGAGAGGTGACGCCCAGGACGCAGGCGGTTTCGCAAGGCGCCGGGCAAACCCGACCTGTGAATTCCGGAAAATTGTTGGTCTTTCTCAGGCGGCGGAAGGCTTCTTCGTCCTGACCCCGGAAGATCAAATCGTTCCATTCGGGAATAAGATTATCCACAGGACAGCCGTAGCTTGACTGGCAGAAGGGGACCCCGCAGTCCATGCAGCGCGCACCCTGGTTTCGCCGTTCAGAGTCTTTGAGGGGGACCAAAAACTCCCCGAAGTCCTTGAGACGGTCTAGAGGAGATCTGTCTTTGACCTTCTGGCGTTCGAATTCGAGAAATCCTGTCGGCTTGCCCATTACTTCACCTCCGCGGCGACGGCCGCCTTCTGCGCCTTAAGGACTTTCTTGTAGTCGACAGGCATGACAAGAACAAATTCTGAAGAATGCTTTTCCCACGCTGCCAGAAGAGTCTCGGCGACATCAGACCCGGTGAGCTGGTAATGACGTTGCACAAGCCCCTTCACCTGATCGAGCTCGTCGGAGGCCGGCACCTCGAGTTCCACCATCTGTCGGTTGAGATTCCCGGCCAGTTGCTTTTTAGGGTCCCAGACATAGGCAACTCCACCCGACATTCCGGCGGCAAAATTGCGGCCGGTCGGCCCTAAGATGACCGCGACACCGCGGGTCATATATTCGCACCCGTGATCGCCTACACCTTCCACCACGACCGTCGCGCCCGAGTTGCGCACGGCGAACCGTTCCGCGGCAATCCCTCTGAGGAAGGCTTCGCCGCCGGTTGCGCCGTAGAAGGCCACGTTGCCGAGAAGGATGTTCTCGCTGGGTTTGTAGCCGGCGTCGACAGGCGGCGCGATGACGATACGGCCGCCCGAAAGTCCCTTGCCAACGTAGTCGTTCGCGTCGCCTTCAAGGTGGAACGACACGCCTTTGGCCAGCCAGGCGCCAAAACTCTGACCGGCATGTCCGTGGAAACGAACCGTGATGGCCTCGTCGGGAAGCCCGACAGCGCCGGTCCTCTTGGTGATTTCGTGGCTGAGCATCGTCCCCACGGAACGGTCGATGTTCGTGATCTTGGAAGAGAACTCGACGCGCTGCCCCTTATCGAGAGCCGGCAGGGCCTGACGAATGAGTGTGTTGTCGAGGACTGACCCCAGACCGTGGTCTTGGTCCTTAGTTTTGTAGAGTCCGGCTTCCGGGTACGGCTTTTTGGCGGGCGCCAACAGCTTCGACAAGTCGACGTTCCGGCTCTTCCAGTGGAGCACCGCGCCGTCGGTTTCGAGAAGGTCGACGCGTCCCACAAGCTCATTGAGGGTCCGGACGCCCAACGACGCCATGATCTTGCGTCCCTCTTCGGCGATGAAGGTCAGGTACCGCTCGACGTATTCGGGTTTGCCTTTGAAGCGTTCCCGAAGCCGTGGATCCTGCGTGGCGATACCGACGGGACAGGTGTTCTTGTGGCACTTGCGCATCATGATGCAGCCGAGGGTGATCAGCGGCCCCGTAGCAAAGCCCATTTCTTCGGCACCCAAGAGCGCTGCGATGATCATGTCGCGCCCTGTCTTGAGCTGGCCGTCGGTTTGAAGAGTCACGCGGCTGCGAAGATCGTTCATCACAAGCGTTTGATGGGTCTCGGCCAAACCGAGCTCCCACGGAAGGCCGGCGTTTTTGACTCCTGTCAAAGGAGAGGCCCCTGTTCCGCCCTCGTGTCCTGAAATCAGAATGTGGTCCGCGTGCCCCTTGGCAACGCCGGCCGCAATCGTGCCGACTCCCACTTCAGAAACCAGTTTGACGCTGATCCGCGCCTTTGGATTAGCGTTCTTCAAATCGAAAATGAGCTGTGCTAGGTCTTCGATGGAATAGATATCGTGGTGAGGCGGCGGTGAAATCAGCCCGACCCCGGGTGTTGAACCGCGGGTTCTGGCGATGGCGGCGTCGACCTTGTGTCCCGGAAGTTCCCCTCCCTCTCCGGGCTTGGCTCCCTGCGCCATCTTGATCTGGATTTCGTCGGCATTCGACAGGTAGTGGATGGTGACGCCGAAACGCCCGGAAGCCACCTGCTTGATGGCGGAGCGCTTGCTGTCGCCGTTGGCCAGAGGCTCAAAGCGCGCGGGGTCCTCGCCGCCTTCACCTGTGTTGCTCTTGCCCCCCAGCCGGTTCATGGCGACGGCCAGGGTCTCATGGGCTTCCTTGCTGATGGAGCCGTAGCTCATCGCTCCGGTTACGAACCGCTTCACAATCGAAGACGCGGGTTCGACCTCGCTCAAGGGCACTGGGGTTCCCGGCTTGAACTTCAAGAGGCCGTGCAGAGTGGCTTGACTGGCCGAGCGTTCGGCCTGCCTGGCCGCGAAACGGTCGTAAGCCGCCTGATCGTTTTGCCACACCGCGCGCTGCAGATCGGCGATCGACTCAGGGTCCCACATGTGTTTCTCGCCGCCAAATCGGTAATGGTAGTCTCCAGGGTTGGGAAGGGAGTCAAACGGCGACTCGTTGCCTTCGGGCCAGCCCAAAGCGTGCCGCTTCAAAGCTTCGGCAGCCAGCACTTCGAACCCGGCTCCCTCTATTCGGCTCGCGGTTCCGGCGAAAGCCTTGGAAATCACCGCCGGATTGAGCCCGACGGCCTCGAAAATCTGTGACCCCTTGTAGCTTTCCAGAGTCGAGATCCCCATTTTTCCGAAAACCTTCCTCATCCCCTTGGCCGAGGCCTTCACATAGTGGTCCTCGAGGTCGGACAGGGTGTGCGTCTCGTCGTATTGTCCTTCGACGAGCATCTTCTCGAGAGCTTCGAAAGCCAAGTAGGGATTCACGGCGTCCGCGCCGAAACCCGTCAGCATACACAAGTGATGCACTTCACGCGGTTCGCCGGATTCGACAACAAGTCCGATCTGATTGCGGCATTCCAGGCGAGTCAAATGATGATGAACGGTCCCTGTGGCCAGAAGCGCTGAAATTGGCACGCGCTGCGGTCCTACCGCGCGGTCACTCAGCAAAACCAAAGAATAGCCATCGGCCAAGGCCTTCTCGGCTTCAGCGGCGACTCTGTCGAGCGCAGCCACCAAGCCCGACTCCCCTTCCGACTTGGGGTAGGTGATGTCGAGGGTCTTGGTCTTCCACCCCTTGACGGCAATGTGTTTCAAGGCCACCAGCTGCTCGTTAGTCAGCAGGGGGCTGGTCAGAAACAGACGGTGGGCCTGTTGCTCCGTCGTGTCGAGCAGGTTGCGTTCGGGGCCGATGTAGGATTCCAGGCTCATCACGATTTCTTCACGGATGGAATCGATAGGCGGATTGGTCACCTGGGCGAACAGCTGTTTGAAATAGTCGTACATCACCCGCGGCTTTTCAGAGAGCACGGCCAACGGAGTGTCGTTCCCCATCGAGCCCAGAGGTTCCTGTCCGGATTCGGCCATGGGCTTGAGTATGACTTCCAGTGTCTCGCTGGTGTACCCGAAGGCCTTCAAACGGGCCTCGATGGTGGCGGATTCAAACCCGCTGGCCGCCTGGGAGGTCTCCAG
>CAYYUZ010000037.1:0-30512 GCA_964475005.1 uncultured Spirochaetales bacterium | reverse complement strand
CCGTCGAAGGAGAGGGCGCAGGATGCGCCCGACAGCGTCGGGCCCTGGGCGGCTGGCCTGGCACGGACGCCAGGCCACGAAGCCTTAGTCCAGACTTCAAAAATCGACGGAATTTGTCGCTGAAGGTTTTTCGAGGTAGCCTTCTCTTTCGCCAACAGATCCCACCAGATGCAACTTCTATCATTGCGGCTGAATTCACCAGAAGGTCTCAAGGCTCAAGAGACAGCGCCGACTCTGTCGTCACTCGCGAGGGTCGACGCCGGACATCGATTCCGCCGTTGTTTTGTCGGCTTGTCGAAAACGTCACAGCGAGGCCAAGTCCGGAGCACTTTGACGTTGTCGTGAAGAAGGGTGCGATCTCCACGGTGACTACATCACAGCGAAGGAAGGCGAATTCCAGCCACTCCTCAATGAGCGATCCCAGGGCGGTCAGCGTCTGAACTTGTGAGAGCCCGTCAGAAACCGTGAGACGGTGACGGGACAGAGTCTGTCTCCCGGCGAGTACTAAGGGTGTGGTCCCAAGCTGTTCCCAAGCGTCTTTCGCGCGCACCGTCTTCCGGCATGTCCAGACGAACCCGACATTCTCCATAAGGCCTGTCATCAAATAGCTGAAGTCGCGGACGACACCGCTGGCCAGGAGGCCCAGAGCCTCGACTCGTTGGTTCTCTGGAATCTCCTCCTTCAGTTCGTGGCCCAGGGTAACTCTGATCTGTTTGGCGTTCAGAAAAAGGGTCCGCTGGTCGATGTCGTCGATCACATTCTCTGGGTACTCCTCTGTAGTTTCAATTCTCCTGTCATCCGACATGAATCTCCCCTTGCGGACTATCCGCTAGACAAAGAACAACCCCTTCCTGGGTTGCTCGGTCCACGCTTGGTGGTGGCTAGAACCGTTCAAGATCAGGGGTAGAAGAAGTCGTCGTCACCGCCGTGGCGTTGATCACGGTGTTAACCATGGTCACCGAGGCAAAGAGCGCCAAAGCCTGGCCGTTGAGAACCGTGAGCGCTTGGTTTCCGGCGGTCGAGAAGACAATTCCGGCGCTGGATATGATGGTGCCAGCCATGTTTCCACCGCCGGCAGGGTTGATCGTTGCCGCGCTTCCGACCTGCCAGTACACATTTTTCGCCTGAGCTCCGTTCACGAGGACGACGCTCCGGGACGCCGTCGCCGTCCCAACAAGCAGGGTGCTGGCCGCTTGGAAGATCCAGACCGCATTGGCGTCGCCTTGGGCATCAAGGGTGAGGTCAGTGCCGGTGATCAGGAACGGGCCGGCGGCCGACTTGTACACTCCTGGGGCGAGGGTCAGTCCGCCTAGCTGCCCGGCGCCCGGGTCGATGCCATTGGGGCGGGAAGCAAGGTCGTTGAAGGCCGATAGGGCATCGGCGGCGGCTTGGGTCGCGATGTTGAATTCTGCGACGGTTCCGTGGGGGGCGGCCGAATAGACCGTTCCCGTGATCGAGCCAACGTTCAAAGGAGTCTCAGTATAATCAAAGGAAGTGCTGTGGACACCAGTGATCATAGTCGAAGCGCCCGTGGTTCCAGCGTCTCCTTGAATCACGGTGTTGATGCCGGCGTTCGTGAATCCAGCGCCTCCGCCAATGACGGCGAACGTTGAGGCGATACCCAGGGAGGGAGTAGCAGGACTAAGGCTTCGTGCATTCGAGGAAACCAACGTGGTCAATCCAGGGCCGTTGCAACCGGCAAGAAAGGCGGCAACCATAAGGGCGGCGGCTAATCCGATTGTTCTCGTGAACCTAATCATTTGTAACCTCTTGAAGTCAATATAGGTTCTATTTGGCTAAATAGCAACCATAAAGTAGCTAATTAGTAGCTATAGAATAAGTATATAATGTTGATCTTATAGTGCAGACTCCGTATAGTCAAAGAGGAGGCGGACCATGGCAGAGAAAAAGACGATGACCCTCAATCTCTCCGAGGAAGAGATGGAGTCCTTGGAGCAGCTGGCCAAGCGGAACGACCTGACTAAGACCGCTTTGATCAAGAAGGCCATCCGCATCTACCTTCTTCTTGAAAAGCGCCTCGAAAATGGAGAACACCTCTACGTTGAAGACGACTCGCACCAGGTCAAGGTTGAATTGCTGCTCGTTTGACGCTTGACAGCCAATAATGGTCGTGCTCCCTGGCGGCAAACTGTTTATAGAATCGAGGGGTCTGGATCAAGGAACTCTGGTGAAGATCAGTCGTCCCGTCCTCGCCCCAAGGGAAGTCTGAAATGAAGAAAATTGCCCTGATCATCGATGACAATGAAAACAACCTGCTTCTGGAGAAAGACCTTCTCGAAGTCGCGGGTTTCCTTGTCCTTGTTGCCGAGAATGCCACCCTGGGCATTGCCTTGGCCATCTCGGAAAAACCCGACATCATCCTCATGGACATGCGCCTGCCCGACATGAGGGGATCTGAAGCGGCCAAAGTGCTGATGGCGAGAGAAGATACCCGGCACATTCCTGTGGTATTTGTCACGGCCTCGGTGCTGGCCGAAGGCATTGAAGAAATCAAGACCATCCCCAACGCCGTGTTCATTGCGAAGCCTATCAACACGCGGACCTTTGCCAGCGAAGTACGCCAGTTCATCAAGTAACCGGTTCAATTCCCGAGGGTCTCTTTGAGAAAGCTCGCGGCTCGGTGCCACGCCCGGTCGGTCGCTCTGCCTTGGTTGCAGGTTGTGCTTCTCTACCAAGGTGGGTCCGACGTCGGGGTAGCACGTCACCGTCGCCCGGGAATACCCTTGCTGCCAGACCCCAATCGCAGCACTAACTTCCGAGGGACTGGATGACATTCATTCAAGGTCTTTGCGGCGGTCGGCCTGCAATTCGGGGAAGGCCGATCCGAGTTTCGGACATCCTTGCGACGCTGACACAAGATGTCCCAGAGGTTGAGATTCTTTTCAACTTTCCCGATCTGGAAGCCCGTGATATCTGGGCGTGCCTTCACTTCGCTGCGGCTCGATTCGGCACTTGTCCTGGGATGACGCTTTGGCTTGACGCGCAGCTGCCATCGGCACTTGCTGCCTGGTTCGGTGAAACCTTCCTCTGGAAGGAGTTATTTTTTTGTCGACACCTTGATGACCCCTTTGTCAATCAATGGGTTTTCTCATCTATGCAGGCACGGCAAGTTCATCAATACTACCGGTGAGACTGCAATGACATTTCGCCGCCGGTTTATCCTTCTGTTTTTTCTCGTGTCTCTGATACCCATTGCCCTGGTCCAGGTCTACACCTTTGTTTTCTATGTGCCGTCCATAAGCGCCAAGGTGGAGGCTCTCATCGACTACAACCTTGAGCAGAAGGGGCAGAATGTCAGGCTCCTCATCAGTCAAGACGTCGACATCATCTACCAAATCGCTGGAGATCCCGCGGTTTCCGATACAATTCGGGCACTTACAACCAATGACTCAGGCGTCTTGGCTCTCCGTGAGAGTCAACTGATCCAGTCGTTCTCGCAGTTTTCTCTCTTTCGCGATTCTCTGGCCGGGATCGGTTACCTGGGAGTCGACGGTCGACTTGTCGAATACGACAAATATCTCATGGCGAGGGACGCAGAGGAATTTAACCTGTACTTTCCTCTGCGGCAAATGAAGGAGGCCGTCGACAGGAATGGCGGACTACAGTTTTTCCCGACGACGGTATTCCGCGACCGGGCAGGTCTTCCCAAGAACCTTTTCCTCGTGGCTTTCCCCTTCGTCGACGTTGCCCGACAGGTGAAGAGCGGCTACCTCTTTCTTCTTCTCAAGGAGGATTCTGTGAGGGAGATCCTCAATCCCTCTCGAAAAGACTCCACAGGAATTCTCACTCGGTCTTTTCTGTTCGACCAGCATGGGGCCATCTACAGTGCGCCAGGGGACCAATTCGTCCGAGCTACCGTCCCGAAAGTGTCCGGAGGCTATAGCTTGGCTAGTTTGGCGCAAAGCCTTTCAGAATTTCGGGGTAAGGCAATCGAAACCGTTATCAAACCGGGCCCGTTTCCTGGTTGGCTGCTTGGAACGATCTTTGATGAGTCCTCGGTCTTTGCCGACAGGGATCTGATCGCCATTTACACCATGCTTCTGGGACTGTTCTTCCTTATATTTTCCGGTGCCATTTCAGCACTCGTCTATCGCAAGCTCTTCCGATCATTCTCCGAACTTATGGAGACTTTGCGGGTTGAGGACCTGAAACTGAACCTCCGGTCCAACAACGGCCCGCGGGATGAAATAGAAATTCTCGGAACCGCCTGGACTCGAATGAAGGGCCAAATTTCAGAGCTGGTCGATGAAGTCAACGCGCGCAACGCGTCCTTACTCTCCGTTGCCGAAGAACGGCGCTTGGCGGAAATTCGGGCGCTCGAGGCTCAGGTCAATCCACATTTCCTCTACAACACGCTGAACACACTCAATTGGCTAGCCATCAGAGCTGGTCAAGATGTTCTGAGCCAAGCGCTGAGCGATTTGGCCGAAATCATGCGGTACAGCATTTCACAAATCGACGTCGTGGCAACCCTTCAAGACGAACGCGTTTGGCTAGAGAAGTATCTTTCGCTCCAACAACTCCGGTTTGGGGAGAATCTCGAATACAAAATCATCGATTGTGGTGTCAACCCCACGTTTCGTTTGTACAAACTCTTGTTCCAACCCTTCGTCGAAAATTCTTTGATTCACGGATTCGATCTCAAGGAACCGGGAAGACTTCTAGAAATTGTGTTCGAGTCCACCGCCCCGGGACGTCTTCGAGCGACAATCCGGGACAACGGGCGGGGGTTCGAGGTGGAGGGGACTAGAGCGAAGATCCTTCGCTCCTCGATCGGAATTCTGAATGTCGAAAGACGGCTGAACAGCTACTACGGCGTGGAAGCCACGTTAACCTATACGAGCGTTCCTGGCGAGGGAACCGTTGTCATCCTTGAAATTCCCGAGGTCCTGCCTTGAAAATTCTCGTGGTCGAGGACGAGCCACAACCCCGCGAAGGCTTGTGCGACTTGCTTCGGAAAACCTCTCGGGATTGGGAACTGCTTCCCCCTTCCGCGTCAGGCGTCGAAGGAGTTCTCGCCGTTGAGGCTCTTCGACCCGACCTGGTCATTACCGACATTCGGATGCCCGACCTCGACGGTCTGGGGATGATTGAGGCGTTCCAAAAGGCCGGAAGTCGACCGAAAGTGATCGTTCTCAGCGGCTACCCCGATTTTGAGTACGCGCGAAAGTGCCTGTCTCTTGGTGTTAAGGAATACCTCCTTAAGCCTTCGACTGCTTCTTCCATGATAGAAGCGGTTCGGCAGGTTGAGGATGAGCACTGGAGTGACGGGGATCTAGCCGACTCCTTGAACGGAAAGGCCACCCTTGAGACACCCGGTCTTCTTTTTTTGGTTCGTACCTCAGGCGCTCTCACCCTTGGGCAGAAAAAAGCTCTCCGTCAGGAGATTTCGGGGCTCACAGGAAACCCCCATGGAACGCTTGTCGCTGAATTCCCGTCCAACCAAATATTCTTCTTTGCCAAGAAGGTTTTCGAGCTTTCTTCAACTGCTGTAGGCAACCTCCTCGTGACCCTAAAACAGCGTCTCCACACCAACGTTGTGGGCGCCGCATTGCTTGTACCGCTTTGTAGCACGGCGACGCGTGAGGTCTTGGTAAGCGCTCTCAAACGCTTTCTGCTGAAACCAACCCCTGGTTTTTTGTGGGGATTCGAGAATCCGGATCGTTTTTTGCCCGTTGCCTATCCGTTTGCGGTGGAGAAGGAGCTCGTTGGGTTGCTTGGGACAGCGACGCCTGGTTCCTTCCGTCGATGCCTCGAGCGCGTCTGTTCCGACATTTTCAAAGTGGGCTTTGATCCAGAAGAGTCCGTAGTGGTCACACAAAGGTTGTTCTCCTCACTTGAAAAGCGGATCGAAGCGCTCGACACTGCTAAATTCTCCGCGGTTCACGCCTTGGCTCCCGCGAGTCTTGTCGAAGCTGCCATGGACTACAACGAGATCGAGACGATCTTTGCAACGATTGCCACAGTGTTCGAAACCGACGCAGCGGTCCAGGAACCGAAGGCCGAGAACGTCAAGATTCAGTCGGCACTGACGATGATCGAGAAACGGTTGAACAGCCCTCCAACCCTTGCTGAATGTGCCTCTGAACTGGGAATGAGCGCCGAGTACCTTAGTCGTTTGTTTAAGTCCCAGATGGCGACAGGCTTTGCCAAGTATGTGATGACAAGGCGAATCGAGCTGGCCAAAGGGCATATTGCCAGCTCCTCGGCCACCATCCAACAGATCTCCTCCACCTTGGGGTTTCAGAACGCCAAATACTTCTGTGCCATCTTTAGAAAAGAAACCGGGCTAACTCCCACCGAGTATCGCGCCCGTTTTGTCCAGGGCTGAGCTGCTACTCCTTCAGAGCCCCGGAAGTCAGTCCCGCGACGATTTGCTTCTGTAGCACCGTAAACAGGAGAATGACGGGAAGAACCACGATGCTCCCGAACGCCATGACCTTGTTCCAATAGATTCCGTACTGGGTGATGAAATTGAAAATACCGGCAGTGAGCGGCCGATTTTCCTGTTTGGACAGAAAAGTGAGTGAAAAAATAAGATCATTCCAGGCAAACAAAAAACTGAAAGTCACAGCCACAACAATGCCCGGTGCAGAGATCGGAAGGAATATCTTTACGAACGTCCGCCAGCGTCCGAGACCATCCAAGAACGCCGCCTCTTCCAGCTCAATGGGAAGTTGCTGAAAATAGGGTCGTAGCGTCAAGACGATGAAAGGAATGGATATTGTCGCATCGGCAAGGATGGGTGCGCCGAAGGTGTTGAGCAACCCGGTATCCTTGAAGAGGATAAACATCGGAGTGAGGACCAAAGAAACGGGCAGCATCTGGGTGACAAGAAAGACCAAGAGGAAGGCCTTTTCGCCTCGTGGTTTGTAGCGTGCCAACCCAAATCCAGCCAAAACCCCGAGAACCACTGACAGCAGGCACGACGGCAACGAGATCAGCAGGCTATTAGTAAACGCTTTGGGAATAGAATACCCTTCGAGCCCGGCATAGTAGGAAGTCAATTCCCAATGTTGAGGGAAGAAGGTCGGTGGGTAACGAAACATCTCTCCGTCGCCTTTGAGTGACGAAACAAGAATCCAAAAGATCGGAAATAAGTAGACCGCCGCCAGCGCCAGAGAGAATGTCGAAAGGGCAACATTGATCCATTTTCGGTTCATCGGGAGGTCTCCTCTTTCCGGACCTGATTGAGGTACCCAAGGCTGATCGCGAGGAGAATGAGGAACAGAATGTTTGCGGTGGCCGCACCGGCACTGAAGTTGTATTCGACGAAGGAATGCTTGTAGGAGACCGTCGAGAGAACTTCTGTGCTGTTCACTGGCCCCCCATTGGTCATGACAAAGATCAGTTCAAAGACTTTGAAGGTGTAGATCAGACCCAGAACCAAGACGGAGAGGATGGCGCTCTTGAGATAGGGTAGGGTGACCGCCAGGAAAGTTTGAAAAGCCGAGGCTCCATCGACTTTGGCGCTCTCATAAAGCTGTTCAGGAACCGTACTCAGGGCCGTCGACAAGATGATCATATTGAACGGAATTCCAACCCAGATGTTGGTAACAATGACCCCAATCAGGGCTGTTTGTGGATTGATCAGCCAACCGACTGGCTTTGACAGTATTCCGAGCTGAATCAAGATGTAGTCAAACACTCCATCTCCCGGGCTGAGCATGAACTTGAACACCAGGGCCGTGATCGTGATCGGAAGCATCCAGGTGATCACCAGGAGCCCTCGGATGGCCTGTGAAGCGAAGAACTTCTTTTGGAAGAGGAGCGCCAGAAGGAACCCCAAGGTGAACTGGACCACAATGCAGACAACCGTGAAGATTGTCGTGTTGGAAAGAGCCGTCCACGTCAAAGGATCGGCTAGCAATGTCGAGTAGGTGTCCCAGCCAACCCACGGATGCTCTGGAAGGGCAAACGTCATCACGTTCACGTTCTGAAAGCTGAGGATGAAATTATTGACAATCGGATAACCTACGAACACAACCATGAAAGCGAGCGCGGGCAGGCTGAATAGGTACCCCGGAAGATTTTGACGTTGTCTCATAGAACAACGGTGTCGTGAAAAGCCGGGATACGAAAGGTCGGTTTTTTTGATCCAGGTCAGTTTTTTTGTCCAGGTCAAAATTCCTGACCATTGTCAAGAAATTCGCCTTTGCTCTGGTTGGGAACAGGGGGGATCATCAAGTCCAGTTTCAGACCAAGGAGGTCGTATGAAAAACCTGTTGATGGTTTTGGCAATCTGCATCGTGGGAACCTCGGCGTTGTTTGCCGAGAAGGCCAAGCTCACCCTGTGGAGCTATCAAGAAGGAGACAACCCGAAAGTTTTGCAGCAGTTGATCGGTGACTTCAACGCATCGCAAGACCAGGTTCAAGTCGTCTACGAATACATTCCCTTTGCCAACTTTAAGCAGAAGTTGACCGTTTCGGTGATGGCCCAGGACATGGCCGACCTTGTGATCATCGACAACCCCGACAACGCAGCGTACGCCGCGCTGGGGGCCTTCGCTGACATTTCCGATCTCGTCGCCTCGTGGGAGGGGAAGGATAAGTTTTTTGCCGGCCCATGGAAGTCGACTCAGTACAATGGAAAACAATATGGCATTCCCATCGACAGCAACGACTTGGCACTCTATTACGACAAAAAGGCGCTGAAGGAAGCCGGCCTCAAGGTTCCGACAACCTGGGACGAGTTGAAAGCCGCTGCCAAGAAGCTGACGAAGGGTCCTCGGTTTGGCCTGGCTATTTCGGCCCCCAAGAATGAAGAAGGGACCTTCCAGTACATTCCCTGGATTCTTTCGACGGGAGCCGACGTGACCAAGGTCAACACTCCTGAGGCCATCAAGTCCCTCACCTTCTTGAGGGGATTGATCACCGACAAGTCGATGAGTCCTGAAGTGATCAACTGGACCCAAGGCGATTGTCAGAAACAGTTCTCTGCCGGAAAGGCAGCGATGATGATCAATGGTCCCTGGAACATCGGATCGATTAAAAGGGACTCGCCCGACCTGGATTTCGGTGTGGCGCTCATTCCCCGAGACAAGGTATTTTCTTCTGTCTTGGGCGGTGAGAATCTGGCCATTACCAAGTCGGCCAAGCGCGATGCGGCCTGGAGCTTCGTGAAGTGGTTTGCCAGCAAGGAAAATGAGAACAAGTACAACGCTTTGACCGGAACCTTCCCCTCGCGCGGGGACGCTATCGCCGTCAACGACGTGTGGACGAAGGACCCTATCCTGGCTGCCTTCCTGGATGAGATGAAGTATGCCATGCCCCGCGGACCGCATCCTCGCTGGCCTGAGCTGTCGAACGCTCTTTCCGAAGCCCTCCAGAAGGGACTGATTGCGGTGTCGACTCCCAAGGTCGCTCTCGAGGAAGCTCAGGCCAAGATCGACAAGATCCTGAAATAGACACTTACCCATTATCGAAAGCCCGGGAGATCCGCCCGGGCTGTTTTTCTAGCGAGGAATTTCATGTCAACCGTTAAGAACGAGTCCCAGCGCTTGGTTTGGGAATTCGACCACCAAATCCTCTGGGTAGAACCCTGGGGTCACAACGGCCTTCGAGTTAGGTCGAGCGCTTTGGGAGAGATCCAACAAGGGAAGCCCGGTGCCTTGGAAGTACCTGGTCCGACGACCGCCGAAATCCAAATCGGCGGCGACTGGGGAAGCATACGAAACGGGCGTCTTACGGCAACTGTGCATGACCGTGGGCGGCTGACGTTCACCGATCAAGAGGGAAAGGTTCTGCTAGACGAACGCTGGCGCAATCGTGACATCGCGGGCCTGAGCTACAATGCTACAAACGTCCCCGCTCGCGAGTTCAAAGGTTTGAAGGGCAACTCCTTTCAAATCACCCAACGGTGGGAGGGGCAGGAAGGGGAGAAGCTTTTCGGCATGGGCCAATACCAAGATGGCCTTTTCGACCTGAAAGGGAGTGTCCTTGAGTTGGCCCAACGCAACTCGCAGGCCAGCGTTCCCTTTGTCGTCTCGAACCGCGGCTACGGGCTCCTTTGGAACAATCCGGCGGTTGGTCGGGTGACCTTCGGCACGAACTTCACAGAATGGGTCGCTTTGTCGTCCTCCCAACTGGACTACTGGGTGACGGCAGGACCTAGCCCTTCCGAAATTGTCGAAGCCTACGCCGCGGTCACGGGAACGGTCCCCAAGATGCCTGAATTTGCGTTGGGATTCTGGCAGTGCAAACTGCGATACAAGACCCAGGAAGAACTCCTGGCGGTTGCGCGGGAATACAAGCGCCTCGGGCTACCGCTTTCCGTCATTGTCGCCGATTTTTTTCACTGGCCTACGCAAGGGGACTGGAAGTTCGATCCTCGGTATTGGCCCGATCCAGAAGCGATGGTGAAAGAACTCAAGTCGATGGGTGTTGAACTCATGGTTTCGATTTGGCCCACCGTCGACAAACGCAGTGAAAACTATCCGGAAATGCTCGCCAAAGGATTCCTCGTGCAAACCGAGGGCGGAGTGAGGACCAACTTCGAGTTTATGGGCAATACGGTGTTTTTTGATCCGACCAATCCCAAGGCACGGGAACATGTTTGGAACATTGCCAAGAGGAACTACTTTGACAAGGGAATACGGATCTTTTGGCTCGATGAGGCCGAGCCGGAATTCTCGGTCTATGATTTTGACCAGTACCGCTACCACCTCGGAACCACGCTTGAGGTCGGAAACTACTACCCGGTGGACTACGCCAAGACCTTCTACGACGGTCTGGCGAGTCAAGGGATTTCCGAGGTCGTCAATCTTGTCCGTTGCGCGTGGGCAGGAAGCCAAAAGTACGGCGCCCTTGTTTGGTCAGGTGACATCGATACAACGTTTGAATCCTTCCGAAATCAGGTTGTGGCTGGACTCCACATGGGACTCGCCGGAATTCCGTGGTGGACGACCGATATCGGCGGTTTCGGGGGAGGGGATCCCGACGACCCTCTTTATCGCGAACTCCTGGTTCGCTGGTTCCAATACGGAACCTTTTGCCCCGTCATGCGATTGCACGGGTTCCGCGTCGACAACAATCCCCAATTTGCCCTGACGCATCCCGAGGGAAGCACGAGCGACGACGTGTTCTCCGGGGGACCTAACGAGGTTTGGAGTTACGGAGAGGAGGTCTTTCAAATCCTCAAGAGGTTCCTCCTGCTCAGGGAGCGCCTCAAACCCTATCTTTCCACGCTGATGAGCGAAGCCCACGAAAAGGGAACCCCTGTGATTCGCACCCTGTTCTATGAATTCTCAGACGATCCGGAAGCCTGGCTCGTGAGTGATCAGTTTCTGCTCGGGCCCGATCTCTTGGTTGCGCCCATCCTTACCTCGGGGGCGAAGGAACGTCTTGTCTATCTTCCTGAAGGGACGGCATGGAGAGAAGTCCAAACTGGCCGACTTCGACAAGGCGGTACGAGGTTTGTCACTCCGGCACCTCTCGACTCCATCCCTTTGTTTCTGCGAGAAGAAAGCCGGAATCTCTCTGTCGGGCTCTTTGTTCCGGGTTGATGTACCCCTGAAGCGGGGCGATCTCTCGGTCCAAAACTCAGTCAAACCTTGCATGCAACCAAGATTCCGTCGCGGATCGGGAGGATCGTTGAAATCCAGCCGGGGTTACCAAAGACTAAACGAGTGAGTTCCCTGATCCCAACAGTTTCCGCGCTACGATCGTTGGGGTTGAACACCCGTCCATCCCAAAGCATGTTATCAACGATCATCAATCCACCTGGTCTCAATTTTTCTGAAATAACTTCCAGCGTCTCAGGATAGGCCTGCTTGTCGATGTCATTGAAGACAACGTCAAATGGACCGTCTGTTTCACGGAGCGTCTTGATAGCTTCGGCAACGTGGTAATGAACCATTTGTCCGTAACCTAGTTCTGAGAGGTATGTGCGGGCTTTCATCGAAAGGGCCTGGTCCCAAACGACATGGTGAACTTCTCCGCCGCCATTCTCGGCGACCGCCTTTGCAAACCACGCTGTCGAGTATCCGAACCCGGAGCCCATTTCAAAGACCCTGCGGCCTGTAATCATTCTGGTGAGGAGGTAACAGGCGTTTCCCGCGGACGGACCGATAATAGGAAACCCTGTTTTCTCGGCCTCAATTTCCATCGACTGAAGTATTGGTGACCTCGCCGGCACGAGGTCTGACAGGTATTCCTGTACTCGGGGATAACTGAGAGTGTCTTCGGGCAAGGGAAACTCCATGAGGGCAAGATACTCGTCATACGAGAGAAAGGAAATGTTGTCAGCAGCCGCTTGACCCATGCTCAACTGCAACCATTCGAAGAGCTTCGGCAATATTCTCGGTCGGTAGGTCGCAGACATTGTCCTTGCAGACATAAATCACGGTTTTGCCGAAGACTGGCCGCCCTCTGAGGAGAGGGAGTTGTGAATCGCCGGGGCCAGCAGCCCACAAGACCTTTGAGACGATTGTCTTCTTCATCTGGTCGACGACGCTCCTCCAGTCGGGGCCAACCACAACGATTTCCAGGAAGGGAAAGGCGACAAGTTGTTGCAACTGCATCCATCGGCTCGATCCCGATCCATACTCGAGGATGGAATCCCGCCGGGTGGTCAACATCCTCTTTGCTCGTTCGATCCAGTCAGTTTGTCCGAAGAAATGCCCAAGGTAATAGAGCTGTTCGGCCATAACAGCGTTGCTGCTTGGAATCACGTTGTCGGAAACCTCATGTTTTCGAAGCAGTAAGGCTGGCTCCTGATGGGAGGTGAAAAACAACAATGGCGAATCTGGGTCAAAGAACAGCTCAAGAGCCAATTCCATTAGCCTCGCCGCCTCTATCAGATAGCTTTCATCGAAGTCCAGTCGATAAGCCGCCAGGAACGCTTCGATGGTAAAGCAATAGTCTTCAAGAAAGCCCGAAACGCCGCCAGCAGCGCTGTGCCACAAACCGTTGGCGTTTCTATGGACCGTTCTTAGCGATCGCGCTCCTGCGGTGGCTTGAGCTTTGTACCAAGGATTACCCAAGGCTTCCCAGGCCTTAACCCACGCCGTAACCATAAGCCCATTCCAAGAGGTCAGCACCTTCGAGTCCAGCGCTGGTCGTACTCGGGTCTCTCTCCGGGCCACCAGTCTAGCGCTCGTTGCTTCGCGCCCTTCCCAGTAAGGAGTCTCTCCTGGGGTTCGCTGAAGGAGGATAATTTTCCCATCCTCCCACTGACCCCGCGGACCCAGATCGTATTCTTGTTGGAAGTTGGCCCAGTCGGATCCTACAACCTCCTTAAGTTCGGCGAGAGTCCAGACGTAGAAAAGTCCTTCTTCGCCCCCTGAATCGGCGTCAAGCGAACTCGCCCATTGTCCATCAGCGACCCTGAGTTCCCTGTTTACGAATGTTAAGCTCTCTTCGACGATTTCTCGGTACCTCGGTCGCCCCGAATAAAGGAAGGCCTCGGCATACAAACAGACGAGTTGGGCGTTGTCATAAAGCATCTTCTCAAAATGGGGCACTTTCCAATAGCGGTCGGTAGAATACCTGCAGAAACCTCCCCCCAGTTGGTCATAGATCCCCCCGGCCGCCATCCTTTCGAGAGTTAGGAAGGCGAAGTTTTCGATATCCTTGTCCTGGGTCATCTGGACGTGTCTCAACAGAAAACGGTAATTGTCCGGGAGGGGAAACTTTGGGGACCCGATCGTACCTCCTTCGACAAAGTCAAAGGTAGCCGACCAGCGAGCCACTGATTCGGTCAACTCCGCGAGCCCTGGAGTTTCACCCAAGTCTGTCAAGATTGGCTGGGCAGTCCTGAGTCCCTCGGTCAAAGCAGCCGCGTAGGACTCCAGACGGCTGGGATCAGATTTCCAAAGGGCCGCAAGTTTTTGAAGGACATCAATCCAGGTTTCCCGAGGAAAATAGGTTCCCCCGAACACGGGTCTTTCATCGGGAAGAGCGAAACAATTTAGTGGCCATCCTCCTCGTCCGGTCATGGCCTGAACCGCCTCCATGTAGACTTGGTCGATATCTGGGCGCTCTTCTCTGTCGACTTTGATGCAAACGAAATTGGTATCCATCAACTCGGCTATCCCATTGTCCTCGAAACATTCCCTCTCCATCACATGACACCAGTGGCAAGCGGCGTAACCAATACTGATCAGGATAAGTTTGTTTTCTCGACGAGCTCGGCTCAGAGCTTCCGGTCCCCAAGGCTCCCAATCGACGGGATTGTGAGCGTGTTGTCTCAGATAGGGACTGTTCTGATCGAGCAGACGGTTAGGCATGGGGCCAATCTAGCTTGATGTTGCCTTAATGTTGATGCACGATTCCCTGGACGATAGATAGCCCCAATCCCGTCCCTTTCGCAATTGGTTTTGTCGTGCTAGAAAGATGGACTTCTTCATGCTCCAATTCTAACTATGTCACTCAGGTTTTCAAGAGAAGGTTGAAGTGTCTCCGTTGTTGTCAATATTGGATAGTCGAATAGGATTGAGATCCTGACAGGAGAGCAGCGAATCTTAGTTCCTTCATGATGACTAGTGTTCGATTCGGTTGGGGCTCAAGCAGACACCTGCAAGAAGATTTCTACGACGTCGGGGTCGAAATGGTTGCCCGCCGAGGTCAGAAGGTGGGCTCGCACTCTCTCATCGGTCCAACCCGGGCGGTACGGTCGGTCGGACTTCAGCGCGTCCCAAACATCAACGACGGCGAAGATGCGAGCCACCAAGGGAATCTGGGCTCCCTTGAGCCCGAGGGGATAACCACTGCCATCCCATTTTTCGTGATGGTAGTGGGGAATGTCGAGAGCTCCCCGAAGGTAGAAGATGGGAGAGAGTAGCTCAAAGGCATAGAGTGGGTGCTTCTTCATGATCACCCACTCCTCGTCGGTCAGCGGCCCGGGCTTGAGCAAGATGGCGTCCGGTATGCCCATCTTGCCGATGTCGTGCAAGAGCGAACCCCACCTGACTTGAGACAGTTCCCCTTGCGTCATTCCCAGGGCCCGAGCGAGACGAAGTGTCATTTCGGTCACCCGTTGGCTGTGCCCCTCGGTTTCGCGGTCACGCAGATCGAGGGCCCGGGACCAACCGACGATGGTCGCCTCGTATGCCATGGACAATTCAGAGTTCGTGCGTTGAAGGCTTTCAAAGAGCGTCGAGGTTTCAATGGCGATGGCCGTTTGCCCCGCCAAGGTATGGAAGAAGTCCAGCCACTGTTCATCGGGTTCGAAAGGTCCGCGAAAATACACTTCCAGGACGCCGTTGATCTGCCCTTTGGCCACCAGAGGATCGCCAAAATAGCTCTGGATACCCTCGCCCGCCAAGCGGGCTGCCAGCGAGGCTTCCGGACCGGACTCTACATTGGCGATCTGCACCATGTGACGCTCCAAGATCAATCGACGCGCGAGCGAGTCTCCCAGGTGCATGGGGGTGGTCGAAGTGATCTTGCCCCTAAACCCGCTGTTGGCGGTGCAATCGAGGGTCTGGAGATCCGAGTTCAGGATCAGAATGTCCGCAGCGTCGACCTCAAGCTCCTTGATCACGTGGACAATGATCTCAGACAAGCACGACTTGAGATCGGTGTTCGAAGCGATAACCCGATCGATGGCGCTCAAGGCATCCAGGTGTTCACGCTTGCGTTGGATCCTCGCTTCCGCTAGCTTTCGCGACGTGATATCGGTGACGTTGCACTGAATGACCTTTTCGTCGTCGGACAGATACACGTTGGCGAGGACCTCAAGGGTCAACAGTCTTCCGTCTCCCGCCTTCACCGTCAACTCGTCCAGTCGGACGAAATCTCGGGTCTGCAGGTCCTCAAATGCCTGAGTCACTGCGGAGATTCCTCTGAAAGCCCCAACTTCCCAGATGCAAAGCCCTACGAGCGCATCGGCGGGATAACCTAGCAACCCAATCAAGTAGGGGTTCAATTCCACAATCCGGCCCGACAAGGGGTCGAGAATCAGAATCCCGTACTGCGCGGATTCGAAAAGCCTCCGGTACCGCATCTCGGAACGCTTCAGTGTGAGGACTTGTTCCTCTCCCTCTTTGCCAACGATGAGGGCATCCCAATCGCCGCTCCGAATGGTTCGCAAGGACTCTTCGGCCTCGCTCAACTTGTTCCGCAGGTCCTGGTTTTCCCAGGCCATCGATTGGATTGACCCAGCCGACTTCCGCGAGCCGGCTTTCACGCCTTCGCCTTCACTTCCAGACCGAGGAGCACGCGCTCGACGTTGGAAAGGTCACCGATGATCTTGCGGATTGGGGTTGGCAGTTTTCGAACCAGCGTGGGGATGGCGAGGATTTGATCTTGGCGCGCCAGGTGAGGATGGTCAACAAGGTCCACCACCTCGATCTCGTAGCGCCCCACCAGATTTTCCTCACAGAGCTTCTTAAGATTGGCCAATGCCGCGATCGATCGGGGGGTTTCCCCAGCAATGTACAGGCACAGCACCATAGTACCCGGAGGTTTTTTCAACTGGGTGATCCTCCCTCTTTGTTGGGCGCCACATCGGCCTTGCGACTCAGACCCATGTCCGTTCGCTCTTGGGCTAACTGGGCATCCTCGGCCTGCTCCTGTCCAATGATCTTGAGCGACGCGATTTCTTGCACCGCGAACTCGGCCCGCAAAGCGAGTACCTGGGCCTCGAGAGTCGTGCGTTTTCGTTCCAATTCGATGCGCCGCCGCTCCACTTCCTGGGTCCGGGTCATAAGGGCGGCTTGCTCCTGGGCCTCTTGAACCAGCCGCGCCGAACCGGTGAGGACCCCGCTGGGTCCCACGTAAACATCGCGCAACTCCACCCCATGGTCGGTTAGCAGGAATTCCCGAATCTGATTCGAATGCGCCATACCGCGGGACTTGATGATGTACATCCCTCTGTTTCGTTCGCCGCCCACCTCGATCTCCCGAAGCAGAAGCCAGGTGTCGATCAGCGAGGCGATCGCAACCTGCGACTGTTCCAGTCCGCCTCCAGAAAGGCTCAGGCTGGTGAACATGCTCGTGGTCTGGCTCATTTTGAGGAGGTCGACCAAGCGCATCACCATGGCCTTGACCTCAGACTCGTTGCCCCCGAGGATGAAACTCGTCAACGGATCGACAATCACCACCTGCGGCTTGAAGGCCTTGATCGCCTTGTGAATCGTGGTGAGGTGCATTTCTAGCCCTGCGAACGTGGGTCGATTGGCCAGAAACCGAAGCAGGCCCTTATTGACCCACGGCTCGAGGTCGATTCCGATAGAGAGCATGTTGCGCATAATCTGGCTGGGAGATTCTTCAAAGGCAAAATACAGGGCCCTCTCGCCGCGGCGACAGGCTTCAGCTGCAAAGTGGGCCGCCAGACTAGTCTTGCCGGTGCCTGCCGTGCCCGAAACCAGGACGCTGCTGCCGCGGTAGTAGCCGGCGCCGCCCAACATGGAGTCCAGTCGTGCCACGCCGCTTGGAATTCTTTCGTTGGAAGCGATTTGCTGTAATCCGAGCGAGGTGACTGGCAGTACGGAAATGCCGTCTTCGTCGATGAGGAACGGGTACTCATTGGTGCCGTGGGTCGAACCCCGGTACTTGACCACACGCAAACGTCGGGATGACACCTGGTCGCTCACCCGGTGGTCCAAAACAATCACACAATCGGAAACGTATTCTTCCAGACCGTTGCGGGTCAACGACCCGTCTCCCAGCTCTCCGGTGATGATGGCCGTGACGCCCTTCTCCTTCAGCCAGAGGAACAGACGGTGCAACTCGGCCCTCAGGACGACAGGGTTGGACAAACCTGAAAAAAGCACCTCGATGGTGTCGAGAACCACGCGCTTGGCCCTGATCGATTTGATGGCTTCCCCGAGCCGGATAAATAGGCCCTCGAGGTCGTAGTCTCCGGCCTCTTCGGTTTCGCTGGGTTCGAAATGAACGAAGTCCAGAAGCAGCTTCTTGCGCGCTACAAGGTCCTTCAGGTCGAAACCCAGTGAGGCAACGTTGTCTGTAAGGTCTTGGGTGGTCTCTTCAAAGGCCATGAAGACCCCAGGTTCGTTGAACTCAGTCGCTCCCCGAACCAAGAATTCCATAGACAGCAACGTCTTTCCGCAACCGGCGCTCCCGCAAATTAGGGTGGGCCGTCCCCGAGGCAGACCCCCGCCCGTGATCTCATCCAATCCCTGGATTCCTGTGGGAGACTTGGGTAGCTGCTTCCTGGTGTTTGCCATGACCGACTCTCCTCGTTTACCCATACTGTGCCAGGAGCGTGCATTCGATTCAGGATCTCGTAGTGGTTGGGACGGCAAAACGTGCAAAGCAAGAAAGCCTGGACGAAAAAGATCTGGTGTGGCCAGCAAAGCGCTCAATCGAAAGGTAGTTGTTTCGGGGGCGGTTGTCCAACAAACTCTCGCCATTCGCCGCGTCGGTGACCAGGAGCCTTTCTGAACGATCTCCATCCATGGAACAGCTCCCTGAATACAGAGGCTTGGCCTGAGGAGGTTCTCGGAAACCGACTTCGGAGGCGAAGTCGGGACAATTTCCTTGACAACCAGACCAACTCGTTCTTTCCTGTAGAAACAGAGGAGAGTTTATATGAGTTCACTGATGCGAAAGGCTGTACTTCCCGACAAGGACTTGCCCCAAAAATGGTACAACATCGTCGCCGACCTGAAGAATGCCCCCCAGCCCATGTACCATCCGGCAACGGGTCAGCCGGCAACCCCAGAACAGATGTCAGTTCTTTTTCCCAACGAAATTCTGAAGCAGGAGATGTCGTCCGAGCGGTGGATCGAGATTCCCGACGAGGTCCAGGACATTCTTAAGCTTTGGAGGCCAAGCCCCCTTCAGCGTGCTGTCGCTCTTGAGAAGGCTTTGGACACTCCCGCCGAGATTTATTACAAGTGGGAAGGGGTTTCTCCGGCCGGCAGCCACAAGCCAAATACCGCGATCCCCCAGGCCTATTACAACAAGAAGGAAGGGACAAAGCGAATCGCCACCGAGACGGGCGCTGGTCAGTGGGGTTCATCTCTCGCCTTGGCGGGGTCGCTGTTCGGTATTGAGGTCAAGGTCTACATGGTCAGGATCAGCTACGATCAAAAACCCTACCGCCGAATGCTGATGGAAACCTGGGGCGGCAAAGTCGTCGCTAGTCCCTCGAACGAAACCAAGGCGGGGCGGGAGGCTCTGGCCAAGAACCCCAGCCATCTGGGATCACTGGGCTTGGCCATATCCGAGGCCGTCGAAGACGCTGCGGGCCGAGAAGACACAAAATACGCTTTGGGTTCTGTGCTCAATCACGTGTGCCTGCACCAAACAATCATTGGGCTGGAAACCCAAAAGCAGTTAGCCATGTTCGACGTCGAGGCCGACGTGGTCATCGGGTGTCATGGCGGCGGTTCGAACTTCGCGGGCCTCGCCTTTCCTTTCGTCGGGGCCAACATGACCCAGGGTAAGAAAGTTCGATGCATTGCCGTCGAACCGAGTTCGTGTCCTTCGCTTACACGAGGTACTTACGCCTTTGATTACGGCGATACAGCGGGTTTGACGCCCATCATGAAGATGTACACGCTGGGTCATGATTTTGTGCCGCCGGGAATCCATGCTGGGGGACTGCGCTACCACGGAGCATCGCCGCTGGTGAGCCAACTCCTCCATGAGGGACTTATTGAAGCACGGTCGGTCAATCAGATTCCTAGTTTCGAGGCGGCAGTCCAGTTCGCCCGCACCGAAGGCTTCCTGCCTGCCCCCGAAAGTTCGCATGCCATTCGAGCGGCCATCGACGAAGCCCTCGAGGCGAAGAAACTTGGCAAGAAGCGGGTTATCGTGTTCAACCTCTCTGGGCACGGACACTTCGACCTGACCAGCTACGAAAAATTTCTCAAAGGAGAATTGCAGGACTATCCGCTTCCCGACGCAGACCTGAAGGCGTCCCTCGGGGGGTTGCCCAAGCTGTAGAGGACTGCCGGGTGCAACTTCCAGGGCAGAGGCGGTCTCTTGAGAGCCTCTCTTCTCCCCGGAGGTGCTCCGGCTGGGGTTGTTCCCCAACGTCTAAATAGCCCTTGGTCTCTGGCAGAGCACCCTGGCAATCCAAAGTCCTTCATCGAGTTCGCCGAGTTCAACGGTTTCACCCGCAGACGCCCAAAGGGCCGCTCGCTCCTGAAGTGCCCGCAAAGCTGTGGCACCCAGAGCGAGACCCAGGTGCCACTGACAGGCACCCTGAAACCCAGCCGGGTCACTGTTCAGAGAGGCAAGGCGTCCTTCGAACAACCATCGTTCTCGGAACCTGAGCCGTCCGTCGAGGATGAGGTCAAGACGGTTGCTGAGGCTGCCAAAGGAACCTCGCTCCCCTGAGGAAGTCCGACCGTCGGCCCAACTGTCCCAATAGAGAAGTTCTCCCCCGGTCTGGATTCTCAGTTCGGTCGACTGTTCTACGATGGCTCCCGAGCAGGGAATCGCGACTTTGGGTAGCCACAACAGAGAGCTGCCTGCCTCAACCGCCAGCAGCGTCTCGACGCGGCAAATGCCCTGGCGGCTCACGCTAGGGTAGTAGAGTCCGCTGGAAGGCGGTCTCCAATCGACCTTGCCGCCGTCTGAAACCTCAACTGAGGTGCGAGTGACGTCACCTCCTCGGAGTCCTCCCGACTGGTCAGCAGGAATGACGAGCAAGTGATCGTCCTTTTCGATCACGGTCAGGGTCAGCGGCGGACGTTGAGATCGTACCCATCGGCTTCCCTTAACAACCAGGGAAAGCGAGCCGTCGTAGGTCGTTCCTGTCATTTTCTGACGGTGCGGAAGACCGAAGGCCGGGGAGAGTCATGCGAGTGCCCACCCGGTCCATGGTGATGATCAGGGAGGATGGCCGACTTCAAAGTGTGATTTCCGGCCCACAATGGTTTTTCCTTGCGGGGCCCTTCGGCCATGCGGTCACGCACCCACTTGAGAACGGCGTCCAATCCTTCGACTGCTCGGAGGTTGGTGAAGAAATAGGGCATGGGACCGCGGGCGGCGGCCAGGTCGCCATCCATCCGCACGAGGTCCACCCCGACGTAGGGAGCGAGGTCCATCTTGTTGACGACAAGAAGGTCCGATCGTCCAATACCCAGGCCGCCTTTTCGTGGAATATCGTCGCCCTGCGCCACATCGATGACGTAAATCTGATAGTCGACCAGGTCCGGGCTGAACGTCGCCGAAAGGTTGTCTCCGCCCGACTCGATTAAGGCCAGTCGAGCGTCGGGATTCTTCTTAGCCAGCATGTCCAGCGCGTCGGCGTTGAGCGAAATATCGTCACGGATAGCGGCGTGGGGGCAACCGCCCGTTTCGACGCCCATAATGCGCCCGGGGGGCAGGGCCTTCTTCTCGGTGAGAAACTGTGCGTCTTCGCGGGTGTAGATATCGTTAGTAATGACAATCATCGAGAACTCGTCTTTGAGATGCTCACACAATCGAAGGACGAGGTGACTCTTGCCAGCCCCAACGGGACCTCCGATACCAATTCGAACCAAGCCTTCCATAAAACCTCCTCCTCGCTACGTTCTGAAGAAAACGAGAAACAATAGATTCACACAATCAAACGGGGCAGTATTTCTCCTACCTATTCCAACTTCTTTAGTTTCCAATACCCGACCGAGACCATCCAGCCGACGACAAAGGTTCCCACGAGGACGTACCCAAGGTTCCCGAAATCGAGGTGGGCCAGAGGTGTCCAGCCCGCGACCTGAGCCAGTTCGGCGCCACCGATTGCCAGTGCGACAAACACCGACAAACCTGTGACAGAAAGGTTGTAGTAGACCTTCTTGAGGGGAGACAGAAGTGACCAACCGTAGGCCTTGGTCATCAAAACGCCATCGATGGTGTCGAGCAGACTCATTCCCGAAGCAAAGAGAACGGGGAGCGCTAGGATTCCCGTCCACGGGAGAGCGAGGACCGACCCCTGAGTCGAAAGCGCGATCAGCGCTATTTCGGAAGCTGTGTCGAACCCGAGGCCAAAAAGGAACCCGAGTGGATAGAGATGCCAACTCTTGGTGACCAGGCGGTAGAGGGGCCTCAGCCACCGAAAAGAGAAACCCTGGGGACTCCCTAGCTCTGCCTCGCTTGCTTGGCCCCGGCGGAGCAATTGAAAGGTCCGCCAGACCTCCCACCAAAGCACAAGGTTGATGAGACCGATGGCCAGGAGAAACGCACCCGACACAGTGGGGCCAATCATTCCACCCCAGAGGGTCCATTGCGGCCAAGTCTGGGCGACCCAGTTTCCCCCAAAGGCCAGTCCAAGAGCCATCAAAAAGACAACGGAGGAATGTCCCAGCGAGAACCAGAAGCCCGTGCCGTGGGAGTGTGTTTTGGTCTGAACAAAGCGGCGGACCGTGTTGTCAATGGCGGCGATGTGGTCTGGATCGAAGGCGTGTCTGAGACCGAGAGTGTACGCCAGAATTCCCATCCCCAGGAGTTCTGGATGCACAGGGAACCCCATACCCAGGAGAACAAGTCCAACGATGTGGAGGGCCGCGACGGCGACGAGGAAGCGACTCCCCTTGGAGGTTTTGCTGGGACGGACACGGAATCGGCGACTCATTCTTCGTTAACTCCTGAAGTACTTGCGTTCCAAGTTTTCCATTCCCAATCCTGCCAGTTCAAGCCCCGGCGCGAGGCTTTCCAGAGGGCGAACGACCTCAAGAGGGCCTATATCGGGCGCCGGCAGCATGGCCAGAACCTTGGTCTGAGCCGTAAAGGCCTCTTTCTGCCCGAGCGGGACAATGCGCACCGCCACCTGCGTCCATTGCCGCAAAGCGCTGAAGACGAGAGTTTCCGCCATCGCGTCGACCGGTAGGCCGAGAATACGGAACGCCGCACCCCAGGCCACCGGAAACTGCACCTCATCCGGTCCGCTGGGTTCGGGGAACCCTGCGGACCGTTGTCCATAACACTGGGCCGCAGATCTCAAAAAGGAACGCCCCACCTGCGCCGAGGATTCCCTTTGCACCCTGCTCGTTCGAAAGGAAGCAACCTCTTCGTTCAAGGACTTCCAGGGAGCCCCATGCCACACCCGGAGCGCGGCCCTCAAATCCAGAGGGTAGAAAGATCCCAGCAAGGCGCGATAGGCCCAGTCGGCAAAGGTTTGCCCGTTGTGGACCCAGCCCGCCTGAATGGCATATTCGAGACCGGCAGAATGCCCGTGGGCTCCTGTCGGAAACCCCGCATCGGCAAGGTTCAAAACATCAAAGGCCGTCATCGTCCCGCCTCAAAACAGAAAATACCGCTGGGCTAAAGGCAGCTCATCCGCGGGTTCGCAGGTAAGCAATTCGCCGTCGGCGCGGACTTCATAGGTCTCGGGGTTGACTTCTATTTTTGGCAGAGCGTCGTTGAGCTTCATGTCTTTTTTTGCAAGCCCTCGGGTATTGCCGACCGGGACCACAGCCTTGCGAAGACCCAACGGAGCGAGACTTCCATTTTCAACGCTGGCGGGGCTGACAAATAATAGGCTTGTCGCCTGAACGGCCGCACCGAAACTGCCGAACATGGGCCTTGCCCAAACAGGGCCTGGAGTCGGAATCGAGGCGTTGGCGTCGCCCATAGCGCTCGAGGCCACAAATCCGCCCTTGAGCACAAGCTCGGGATGCACGCCAAACCAGTCGGGTCGCCACAGTGTCAGGTCGGCGAGCTTGCCGACTTCAACAGAGCCCACGTGGGCAGCCAGCCCGTGGGCGATGGCGGGGTTGATCGTGTACTTGGCGACGTAGCGCTTGATGCGCTGGTTGTCGCTAACCGCATCGTCCTCCGCCAGGGGCCCTCGCTGAACCCGCATCTTGTGCGCGGTCTGCCACGTCCTCATGATGACCTCGCCGACTCGGCCCATCGCCTGGCTGTCGCTGCTCATCATCGAAATTGCCCCAAGGTCGTGCAGAATGTCTTCTGCGGCAATGGTTTGGGGGCGGATCCGGCTGTCCGCAAAGGCGACATCTTCGGCAATGGAGGGGTCGAGGTGATGGCAAACCATCAGCATGTCGCGGTGTTCTGGAAACGTATTGCGAGTGAAGGGGCGAGTCGGATTGGTAGAGCTAGGCAGGACATTGGCATGGCCGCAGACCGAAATAATGTCGGGAGCGTGTCCTCCTCCGGCGCCTTCAGAATGGTAGGTGTGGATGGTCCGTCCCTTGAAAGCCGCCAGAGTATCCTCGACAAAACCTGCCTCGTTGAGGGTGTCCGTGTGAATCGCCACTTGAATTTTGTAGCGGTCAGCGACAGTGAGGCAGTTGTCGATGGTCGCGGGGGTGGTGCCCCAATCCTCATGGAGCTTTAGACCGCAAGCGCCGGCCTCGATTTGCTCGATCAGAGATTGGGGGAGGGAAGAATTCCCCTTTCCCAAGAGCCCAAAGTTCATGGGAAACGCTTCGAGGCTCTGAAACATCCGGGCGAGGTTCCACGCGCCGGGAGTGCAGGTTGTCGCCAAGGTGCCCGTTGCCGGACCGGTTCCGCCGCCCAGCATCGTGGTCACACCGGAAACCAGCGCGGTCTCAATCTGTTGAGGCGAAATGAAATGGATGTGCGTATCAACACCGCCCGCCGTCACAATCAATCCCTCGGCGGCAAGAATCTCGGTACTGGCCCCGATAGTGAGCCCGGGAGTGATGCCGTCTTGAATCGCCGGGTTACCTGCGGCGCCGATGGCGACGATGCGACCGTCCCGTACGCCGATGTCGGCCTTGTAGATTCCGGTCCAGTCGATGATGAGGGCATTGGTGATCACAAGGTCAGGGGTCCCCGGCTGGTTCTTGCTCCCGGCCCGGGTGGCCCGCGGATCTTGTCCCATGCCGTCGCGAATGACCTTGCCTCCGCCAAATTTCACCTGGTCGCCGGCGCGGGTCAGGTCCTTTTCTACTTTAAGGACTAAGGCGGTATCTCCCAGCCGCACCCTGTCTCCCGTGGTCGGTCCAAACATCGCGGCGCTGGTCGACCGCTCCACTCGGATGCTCATGCTTCCTCCCCCTTGAACCCCAAGTCCCTGGCTTTCTTCAGCCCGCCGGCCTTCACCTTGGGATCATCGAGAGCCCCTTCGACCAAAGCGTTGAATCCGTGCACGATTCGTTCGCCGCCTAGGTCGATGAGGTTGACCTCGTATTCAAGACCGGGTTCGAATCGTACGGCGGTTCCAGAGGCAATCGCCAACCGGCGTCCCCAGGCGGCTTCGCGCGAGAACGCCAAGGCTTTGTTGGCTTCAAAGAAGTGAAAATGACTGCCGACCTGAATCGGCCTGTCGCCGGTATTTCTCACGGTAACTTTGGCCGTTGCTCGCGAGGTGAGAGCCTCAATAGGACCGTCATCTGTCCAAACCTGACCCGGTACCCAAGCACCACTACTATTCGTTGTTTTCATAACTTCACCTAATTGGTCTGTGGACCGTAACTAGTTTTGTCCCGTCACGGAAAGTGGCTTCGATTTGAACAGCGTCGACCATCTCAGCGATGCCTTCCATGACATCGTCACGCGTCAGCACCTGGGCTCCTTTGTCCATCAACTCAGCGACCCCCAAACCGTCGCGTGCCCATTCGAGGATCTGGCTCTGGATAAGGGCGACAGCCTCAGGGTAGTTCAGTTTCAGGCCGCGGGCCTTGCGGTCCCTGGCCACAATGGCGGCCAAAGAAATCATCAGTTTGTCTCGTTCCTGGGGCGTGAACATCTCGAACTCCTGTGACCTTCAGACTCTCAGATACTCTTCTACATGATCACTCGTCAGGTTCGAGGTTTCGCCTTCTGTCACGACACTGCCCTTGTTCATGAGCAAAAAGTGACTGCTGAATTCCCGAACGAAGGCGAGGTATTGCTCCACGATAACAATCGTCATGCCGCGTTCCTTGGAAAGGATTCGCAACACCTCTCCGATCCTCTGGATGATGTTGGGCTGAATGCCCTCGGTGGGTTCATCCAAAATCAGGAGTTTGGGGTTTGTCACCAGTGCGCGGCCAATCGCCAGCTGCTGCTGCTGCCCACCGGAAAGGTCGCCACCCCGGCGGTTTTTCATCTCTTTGAGAACAGGAAAGTGATCGTAGATTTCCTTGGGGATGGATTGGCCGGCTTTCCGCTGACCCGTCATGAGGTTCTCCTCCACCGTCAGCTTGGGAAAGATCTGACGCCCTTGAGGAACGTAGCCTATCCCTTTCCTGACTCGGTGATAGGCTTGAAGGCCACCCATGGGGGTTCCTTGATAGTAGATCTCTCCTGCCCGCGCTTTCAAAAGCCCCACGAGGCTTTTCATCAGCGTGGTTTTTCCCACACCGTTTCTCCCCATGACGGCCAGGACAGACCCGCTCTCTATTGAAAAGCTGACCTTCGACAGAGCCTCCACCGCGCCGTAGGATACCGAGAGATTCTCAACCTTCAGCATGGCTACCTCCCAAGATAGGCCTCGATGACTTCCTGGTTTTCTTTCACTTGGTCCAGCGACCCTTCTGCTATGGTTTTTCCTTCACACAGCACGGTGACTGTCGAATTCAGCTGCCTGACAAAGTCCATGTCGTGTTCGATGACGATGAGGGTGTGGTTCTTTTTCAGTTCCAGCAGAAGTTCGCCTGTAAGTTCGGTTTCCGCATCCGTAAGCCCTGCCGCCGGTTCGTCCACTAAGAGCAATTTCGGCTCCGACAGGATGAGGCAACTGATCGCCAGCCATTGGCGTTGGCCGTGGCTCAGGGAACGCGCCTCTTGATGGATCAGTTCGCTCAAATGGACCCGCTCCAAAATGTCCATAATTCTGTCTCTTTCTTTGGGCTGTTCTTTGACCATAAGAGTCCACCACGGGCTTCTTCCGCCAGGAAGGGACAACTCCATGTTCTGGTACACCGTCAGGCTGTCGAAGACGGTAGGAGTTTGGAACTTCCTGCCGATGCCAAGGGTCGCAATTTCCGGCTCTTCGAGGCGCGTGATCTCCTGGTCGGCAAACCAAACCTTTCCCGTTGCCGGTCGAGTCTTTCCGGTGATCACATCGCACATCGTCGATTTCCCCGCCCCGTTGGGTCCGATCACGACCCGCAGTTCGTTGTGGGCAATGCCCAAAGCCTCGACGTCAAGGGCTTTGAATCCGTCGAAGACGGCGGTGATTCCGCTCAAAAAAAGCAGGTACTTCTTCGCCCATTGGCCGTCAAAGTCGGGATTCTCTGTCCGGTAGATCTCGAGAGGAGTCAAGGCGGCTGTCATAGCGTCCTCCGTTTCTGTACCCGCTCTACCACCTGAGCCCAGATGCTTTGAATCCCCCCAGGAAACCCTAGAACGATCAGGATGAAGATCAGTCCCAGCACGATGGGCCAGTAGTCAGGGCTCCACGTGAAGACGCCCACCGACCATTGAGAAGTCAGGGCGTTGTAAAGCAGATTCACCCCCAGAGCCCCCAGGACGGCGCCCGTCAGGCTTCCCCGCCCTCCGACGGCCACCCAAACCACCATGAGGATCGACCATTTGGCGTCCATATACGACGGAGTGATGATATTGGCTTGGGGAGTGTAGAGCATTCCGCCCAGACCGGCCAAGAGACCGGCAAAGGCAAAGATCGCCGTCTTAAAGAGATAGGGCTGGTACCCCGAGAACCGCAGGGTCTTCTCAGAATCGCGAATGGCGATAAGCACGCGTCCGAATCTGGTTCTTGTCAGGGCTTTGGAGAGGTAGTACACGCCGACCAAGGCCAGAAAGGTGGCCAGATAGAGCAGGATTTTGGTCGTGGGATCAGAGAGGTTAAGACCAACAATGGTCTTGAAGTGGGTCAGACCGTTGGTGCCTCCAAACTTCATTTCGTTCTTGCTGAAAAACAGCACGGCGGCCACCGTGAGGGCTTGGCTCAGAATGGAAAAGTACACACCCTTCACACGGCTGAAAAACCCTACAAATCCCACGGCGCCTGCGATCAGTGCCGGCACGATCAGGCACAGCAACACGGTCAAACCGAAATTCTGGAAAGGAAGCCAAGCCCAAGGCAGCACCTCATGGCCTTTGACCTCACCAACGGCGTAGGGATACACCACGTAGAGGGCCTCGGGAATTCCGTTGAAGAGCGTTCCTTGAAAAGCAAGGTAGATTCCCATTCCGTAGCCGCCGAGGGCAAAGAAGAAGGACTGGGCCAAACTGAGAATCCCCGTGTAGCCCCAAATGAGGTCGAGCCCCAAGGCGACGATCGCGAAGGCAAGATACCGGCCGAGCATGTTGACCAATTCCACAGAAATCAGTCCGGTGAAACTCAGCAAGGGAAGGACGACCCCGCCGGCCGACAGAAGGAGGAGGGTGGATACCGTGTTCGGGCGAAGCTGGAATTTACTCATCGGCAAGCCTTCCTTTGGGGGCGAATATTCCCGCGGGTCTGAACTGAATGAAAGTCATGACCAGCGCCAGGACAACGATTTTCGCCCAAACCGTACCCAAAAGGGTTCCTTCCAGAAACTTGTTCAGAAAGCCGATGCCCGTCCCGCTGACCACAACCCCGGCGACACTTCCCGTACCTCCGGTCACAACAATCAGAAACGAATCGACAATGTAGTTCTTTCCCATATCCGGCGTGATGCCACCGACTGTCGTCAGCGCATAGCCCGCAATCCCGGCAATTCCGGAACCGAGCATGAAGGTAAAACTGTCGATCCACCGCGTATTGATCCCCATGGAGGCCGCCATGTCGCGGTTCTGCATTGTTGCTTTCATGTTGAGTCCTACCTTGGTGTAGCGAAAAATGAACAAGACAAGCAGGACGCTCAAAACGGCGACTAACAAAATGAAGAACCGGTTGACCGGAATTTCCATGCCTTGCGCTACCTCGACCGCACCCTGCAGCCAATCGGGTGTGTTCGTCGCCCTGTTGTCCCCAAACGTCAGCCTGACAACCTGAGTCAGAATCAGGCTGACGCCGTAGGTTGCCAGAAGCGACTCGATTGGTCTTTTGTACAAATGTCGAACCACCAGCCACTCGATAACACCACCAACCAAGGCCGCCACCAAGAAGGACAAGGGCAGGGCAAACAGGAAAAACTCGGGCACCGGGTGCTCGGCCGTGTGGCCGAAGGCTATCTGCACACAGTAGGTCGTGTAGGCACCGATCATCATCATTTCGCCGTGAGCCATGTTGATGACCCCCATCATGCCGAAGGTGATCGCTAGGCCCATGGCCATGAGAATCAAGATGGAGCCGGTCGACAACGAAGATTTGAAGATGTCAAAAACGCTGACCAACCCTTCGTAGTTCCGGATTTGAGCGATGGCGCGATTCAATGCCGCGAGGGTTAACAGATCAGTTTCCTTCGCTTTCATGTCTTCGAGAATGGGACGAGCCCGAAGGCTTGGAAGTTTTCCAAGGTGTTCAATCAGCGCAATCTTTGAGTCCCGTTCCGCCGCTCCGCGCAAACCGATCAGTCCCAGTCCTTCGTCGGCAGAAAACCGTACGCTTGGATCTTTCGATTCCTTTCTGAGAGTCTCCAGAGCCGCCACGGCTTCCTGCGCCCGGTCAATGGTGGCAATTCTCTCGACGGCGTTCAAAACCAGGTCATGGGAGTCCAGCCCGAGATCGACAAACAGGAGCGAATCGGACACCACATCGCGATCGTTTCGGTCTGCCGCGAGAATCTTCACCTCACGGAGTTTGACCCTGTAGCTTGGGGACACTTTGTATTGTCCGGTGAAGACGTCTACCGGATTGATGTACTTGGTATAGTTCTCGTCCTGTGTGACGGCGTTGGTGAAGACAGCCTCACCGTTCCAATAGTAGAGGGTGCCATTGCCGTAGGCTTTCAAAAGGTTGTGAACGATGAGTTTCTGCGGGGCATTCTCCCCCAGAGATTCCAGAGAACGGATCACCTTGGCTCGTTCGTCCACACTCCCTTCGACCAGCACCCGGAGTTTTTGCTGGAGCGAGGCCGAATCCAAGGCCGCGGCTTGGGCAGACAAAGGGAGCAACGCAAAAAGAACCAAGAGGCAGACCTTTAGAACCGATTTCATTTTTTTCTCTTTCTTCGGAGGCCTAGAGTTCCAGGGCCGAGGTCAGTGATTTGGCCCTGGAAAAAGCACCCTGGCCCACGCCAGGGTGCGCTTAGGAAAGCCTCAGGAGGACTTCTTCGGCCCGCCTGTGGGAGCGGGGAATTTTCCGTCAGGGTGCAACAAGGGACTGTAGGAGTCGGGCTTCACGAGATCTGTGTGGTACACAATCTTGAATTGGCCATCGGCCTGAATCTCGCCGATGTACACAGGCTTGTAGGTATGCTGGTTTGCCTCGTCGAACTTCTTTTCACCACCTGGTGCGTCGATCGTTGCGCCATAGATCGCCTGCCGCACCTTGTCCACATCGAAGCTACCCGCTTTCGTCGCCGCAGCCGCCCAGGCATAGACGCCGAAGTAGGCGGCCTCCATCGGGTCGTCGGTGACTCGGTCGGCTCCGCCGGGAAGTTTGTTCTTCACGGCGTAGTCTTTGAAGGCCTTCACGAAAGCGGCATTCTTGGGAGTATCGATGGACTGGAAGTAGTTCCAGGCCGCCAAATGCCCCACCAGCGGTTTCACATCCATGGCCCTGAGTTCATCTTCGGCCACCGAGAAGGCCATGATGGGCACGTCTTTGGCCGTCAGACCCTGGTTGGCAA
>CAYYUZ010000036.1:15041-30854 GCA_964475005.1 uncultured Spirochaetales bacterium | reverse complement strand
TGGACGCGGAAACCTTGCCGTGGACGCAGGCCAGCCGGCAGCTTGTCCATCGGCTGGCCTTCCTCGATCAGGCCAAACAGAATGATTGGACGTGGCTGGCCGACTTCGCCGACTTCTCGGGCGGTCCTGTGTTCACCGAAGCCCGGCTCAAGGAAGCGCTCGAGGAAGGTCTTCCCTGGGCGCTCAAGTCTCGGTTGGAACGCGAGGCTCCCGAGTCCTGGCTGGCCCCGACAGGCAACCGAAAAAAGCTTGACTACCGCGACGGCACTGTCGTCCTGGCGATTCGAATTCAAGAGGTTTTCGGACTGGCCGAGTCGCCAAAAGTAGGCGGACGTCCCATAGTCCTCCACCTGTTGTCGCCGGCTCAGAGGCCGCTACAGGTCACTTCTGACTTGGCAAGCTTCTGGAAGAACACCTACAGCGACGTTCGGAAAGAGATGCGAGGCCGATATCCTCGTCATTATTGGCCGGAAAATCCCCTTGAAGCCGAACCAACAGCCAAAGTGAAACCACGAGGAACCTAGATTTGTTTATCTTGAACACAAGGAAGAGAAAGTGAAGAAGGACATTCTGCTGGTCTTGGCGCTGCTGGTGGTCAATCTCGCGCCGGCCGCCGCGGTGGCGAGCTACTCCCAGCCTGGGAACATTTCGATTCAAGCGGGACTCGGGCCGTCTTGGGGCTATGGCGTTGGCCTGAACCTCCAGGCAGGTATTGACTGGAGTCTGGTTCAAGCTCTCCTGACACCGGAAGCCCCCCTGGATTTCGGGCTCTCAGGCCGTGTGGGTTTCTTTGCCCCGTCAACCCTCAATGGGGCCGCGTTTGGAACTGTTCACTACAGTTGGAAATTCTTGGGCTCGCGCTGGACCCTGCTCGATGGAATGGAGTCGTACGCCGGACTCGGGCTCCAATTCCTTTCGAGCCCCTCTCTGACCGGGTACTTCGGCGCCTCCTATCATTTTGAAGCGCCTTGGGCGTTCTTTCTGGAAACCTCGGCCTTCGAACACGGCGGCCCAGTCTTTGGAGCCTCCTACCTTTTCTAGCTTGGCCTTTACCAGTCGGACAGAGCTTCGTAGCGTGCTTCCATTCCACGGTTCCTGGAGAACGTCTTGACGTTGTAGGTTATAGGGTTCGTGATGATCACCTCCAGCCGCGACAACTGGTCAACATCGAGGTTGCGGACGCCTGTTCCGAACTGGTAACGCGCACCGGCTTCGATACCGAAGACTCCTGGACCCCATTCGATATGGTTGAGATAAAGTTCAAGTATCCTTTGCTTGGTCAGCAGAAGCTCAAGGATGAGTGCTGTTGCAGCTTCAAGAGCCTTGCGAAGGTACAGCCGTTCTGGAATCAGAAAGAGGTTGCGGGCCAGTTGCTGGGTGATGGTGCTGCCGCCGCGTTCGACCTTTCCCGCCCGTTGGTTGGCCTCCCAGGCTTCGCGGATTGCCCCGAAAATCACCCCGTGATGGGTCCAGAATTCATGGTCTTCCAGGTAGACAACGGCTTTCTTGGCGAAATTGGGGATCTTCTCGTAGGGTAATGGGTGAGCCGGAGCGACCTTGACGCCTTCGAATTTGCGAAGGAGCATGAGGGCAGTGACGGGCGGATCGACCCAGCGGTACACGAGGGTCAGCACGATCACCGAACCAAAGTAAATGGCAAGAAGGCCAAGGGCGATACCCAAGAGGTTTTTAAGAAAAGCCACGAAGAATGGGTCCCGAACCTTCAAAGAGGCCTCCGGGGAATTTCCTACCCTAACCAGGGAGATTTGTCATCCTCCTGCCGATAATAAAGAAGATGAAGACTCTCATCCTTCCTCTATTTTTCTTCTCTATCGTGGTCGGACAGGCGGTAGCTCTCGATTCCCCCTTAACAGCCGGGGAAAATTCGCTGACCTTTTCCAAGGAATTCCTGAGGACCGACGAAGAAGGTCATGGCTACCTGTTGGTCTTGGGCGAGTCGATCACCGGGGAACAGATCCTTTCTTTTTCCCCCTGGGACTTGATGGACTTGGTGCAGATCTTGGCCAACGACAAGCTGCCGCTCAGCCGTTTTGGAAATGGGGGTAGGTTGACCCAGGCCTGGCGGGCGAAGGTGGCCGCTTTTGTCGCCACTGCCGATGCGCCAAAGAAGCAACCCCCCGAAGACCTCTTTGACCCCAATTTGGTTCTCTGGGATCCTGGCTATATTCAAACACAGAATGCTTGGGGCCAGTGGACCATCCATCTTGCCAACCGCGACATCGTGCAATCCGACATTCCGTCGCTCAGTCCGCTGGAGGTTCAGCAGGCCGTCGAGGTGTTGACGGCTAGGACGTACCCCATCGAATTTATTCTCGACCACTTGGAACAGTTTCGATCGCAACTGTCGATCGTTCCTCGAACCCCCGAGGCCGTTGCCGAGCACCACTGACCCTGATAGGGTGATGCCATGGAAAAAGCCGGAACCGATCCCTACGCCGTTTTTCGATTCCGTGATTTTCGAAATCTCGCCGCAGGGCGCCTGCTTCGGCCTTTGGCGGCCAGATGCTGACCTTCGCGGTGACCTGGCCGACCGGAAGAACCGGCCGACCATTCTTTTGACTGCCCAGAGTGGCGCGGCGGTTCTCGCAGTGAGCCTCACGGTGCGTTCGGCGGCTCTGTGACCGAAGCGTACGGACTCGGAGCGCTGTTCATGGTTTCTCAGGTGCTCTTGGTCGCCTCCATCAAGGCACGCCCTGCCGTCCGAGGCGCCCAACTGAAAGTCTGGCACAGCCTTGTCGAAGGAGTCGGCTTCCTTTGGGGACGCCAAGTCGTCCTCTCGGCCGTCGTTACCATTGGTATAGGAACTTTGCTTGTCGTTCTCGCGGTATGGAGGGGTTTCCCTCAGCTCAGATCATTGAAAGGATTGAGCGACCTAAGGAAAGGCCCCTAGAGGCTCTTTTCCAGTTTCATTTGCGTCAAGTCAGAGAGAAGTTCCTGCTCCATTGACTTTGTGTATATCCGATAGATGTCACCCATATTCTGCATGACCACCAGTTTTCGAAGGTCGTTGGCTCTACTTTTCCAGGTCACTCCGTCTGTGACTAAGAGAAAGGGCGTGTCTTGTCTTTTTTCCTCAAGGATTCTTGTGACGTCACCCAAGACATCCGTTTGTTTGCTCCCGGTGGCGCCGTAGGCCTTCACTTCAATGAGAATCTGCGGGTGTTCCTTGCTGGGAATAGCAAAGTCCGTCTTTTCCTTGCTGTGGCCCGAAGCTCCGGTGAAACTACAGCGAGTGTCATAGTGTTTCCCAAATACTGAAGAGACAATGCCTTCTACGAAATCTTCCAAGGCTCGACCGCGAGCTTGCCCTTTGATAGCACTTCCCCTTCCTGCCTTGAGGCGTTCAGTTAGGATGTCTTTCCACGTGTAGCTTTGACTGACAGTCGAAACAATCGTGGACCTGACCAAGAGATGATCCAGTTGGGCGAGAAAGGCCTCCTTATTCTTGACATAGTGTCCCTTATTCAGCCCGTCTTGAGGAAATCTAGCCCTCCATTCGCTAAAGAATTCATCTTTAGACTTCTCCAGAAAAAGCCGCGCGATGGTCAAGCCGACTTCAAAGTCTTCGTCAAAGAGTTGTTGAAGGTTGACCGTCCCCAGTTCTGTCGCAGGCTCTAGCCTTTCATAGGAGGAAATCACCCGCTTGGCGAACTCGTCTTTCCAATCGGTGTCCAGTTGAGAAAGACTAGCCAGCAACGCGTTGGCTTGCTGTTGATGTCGGAGCAACTAAGAAGTCCCCACAATCAAATATTCGTCAACCTTTGTACGAACGGCTTGGGAATGGGTTCCAAAATGGTAAGTATGGTCTTTCGTATGGACTTGTATCTGCGGTTTGTAGCGCGCCATAAGTTTGGTAAGAACTTCTAGATCTGGAAAACCGTTTGATGAGTAGGAAAGGACAATCGTAGAGTTGGCAAACCGTCGGAACATCTGATCGAAGGCTTCGATCGCGTCTTTACGATAGCTGAAAGGAGTGTAGGGTTTGACAATCTTCTTGACTTTGCTGGCTTGCACGATCTCCATATCGTCCCAGTATTGAGAAAGACCTTCCAAGAAGTGGTACCGCTTCACATAGCAATTATCGTCAGCTCTCGGAACATAGGGCGGATCAAGATAGACGAGATCGACTTCCATGGCTTCGGAAGGCAGCGAGAACACATCGCCCCGGTTCGCCTGGCAAGCCGTCCCGTTGTCAAAGACGGTTCGGTTGAAGAAAGGGACCTGCTCCAGAAAATGTTCCTTGAGCGTCAATTTCAGGTCTCGCCGGCCGTCTTTGTAACGCTCCGGGTCTGCAACCGTGAACACGCCCCTCGGCTGCCTTTTGGCACAGGACCGCAAGAGGGCTGCCAGGGCCAAGGCCTTCTCCAATGGGTCTACCAATTGCCGAATTCTGAAACTGACTGAATCCAGAAACTGAAGGTCCGGTTGGGTATAGAAGATTCCAGCAAAAGTCCGCTGAATGAAATCAGAAGCTCGAGGTTCTGGCTGAATAAGGTAAGTCAGGGTCTCGTCAGAGATTGTAGACGAGGAGTTCTCAACTATTGCCCTAGCAATTGTCGTAGGAAAGTTCAAAAAGTCGTTGGAGAAGACCTTTTTACCCAAGGCCTTGAAAAGGAAAGACACGGCCCCCGATCCTGAAAATGCATCTAGAGCTGAAGAAAAGGGAATCGTCGCCACGGTTTCTGCTATCCAGGGCAATAGCCTGGCCTTGCTTCCCATATATCTGACCTGTGGGAAGGATTTGATCCGGTTTTGCCAAGAGTCGAGAAGAACGTGAATCGGATCCAGCGAGGCGACACTCATTGGACCAATATCCAGTGTCGATCAACGGCTGTCAATGAACACTACTTATTCTGCTTGGTCCACGTGTCTTTCAAGGTCACAGTCCGGTTGAACACAGGGGCTCCTGGCTTGGCATCCTTGCTATCGAGGCAGAAGTAGCCCTTGCGCATGAACTGGTAGGCGACGCCCGGTCTGGCTTCCTTCAAGGCTGGTTCCCCGACCGCTTGCGTGATCACGAGGCTGTTTGGATTGAGGTAGTTTCGCCAGTCCTCTTCTTCGGGCACGTCGGCTAGACTCTCCACCGCCAGAAGATAGTCGTAAAGCCTGGTTTCAAAGGCGACCCCGTGGTCGGCGCTTACCCATTGAATCGTGCCCTTTACCTTGCGGCCGTCGGGGCTTTCTCCGCCCCGGCTCTCCGGGTCGTAGGTGCATTTCAGCTCGATGACCTTTCCGGTCGAGTCCTTCACCACTTCTTTGACTGTCACGAAGAAGGCGCCTTTGAGTCGAACCTCGGCTCCGGGCGCCAACCGGTACCACCCCTTGGCCGGTGTCTCTGCGAAATCCTCCCCATCGACAAGAAGGTTCGCGCCGAATGGAACATCGCGGAATCCGGAATCGGGGTCTTCCGGGTTGTTTTCGACCTGCACGAGTTCAGTCTTGCCCGAGGGGTAGTTCGTCAGGGTGACCTTCAACGGTTCAAAAACGGCCATAACTCGGGGGGCGGTTTTGTTCAGTTCCTCCCTCAAGAAGAACTCCATCATCGAAAGGTCAACGCGCCCGTCGGTCTTGGTGTAGTTGGTGGCTTCACAGAACTTGCGGATGGCGCTGGGTGTGTAACCGCGCCGACGAAGGCCGCAGAGCGTCGGCATGCGGGGATCGTCCCAGGCGTCGACCCGCCCCTCCTTGACCAGTTCGATGAGTTTGCGTTTGGAAAGCACGGTATGGCCGATGGCGAGCTTGTTGAACTCGTACTGCCGGGGGTGATGGTCGCCGGGAAACTGTTCGAGGAACCAGTCGTAAAGCGGCCTATGGTTCTCAAACTCCAGGGTACAGAGCGAGTGGGTGATTCCCTCAACGCTGTCCTCCCACCCATGGGCCCAGTCGTACATGGGGTAGACCAACCATTTGTCACCTGTGTTGTGGTGGGTAAAGCGCTTGATACGGTACAGGACAGGATCTCTGAGGTTGGTGTTGGGACTGTTCATGTCGATTTTGGCTCGAAGAACACAGGCGCCGTCGGGAAATTTACCGGCGGTCATTTCCTGGAACAGCTTCAAGTTCTCTTCGACAGTTCGGTCGCGAGTCGGACTCGGCGTTCCGGGCTCGGTCGGGGCACCGCGCATCTTGGCGATTTCCTCGGCCGTGCTGTCGTCGACGTAGGCTTTGCCGGCGTGGATAAGGGCGACCGCCCGGTCGTACATCAACTGAAAGTAGTCGGAAGCCCAAAGGATGTTGAACGAGTCGTGCCCAACAAACCATTTCACGTCGCCGATAATGCCGTTGACATATTCCATCTCCTCTTTGGCGGGGTTGGTGTCGTCAAAGCGCAGGTTGCAATGGCCTTCGTAGCGTGCGGCGAGCCCGAAGTTGAGAGTGAGGCTCTTGGCGTGGCCGATGTGGAGGTAACCGTTGGGTTCGGGGGGGAAGCGCGTCACAACGGCGCCGCCGTTCTTTCCCTGCTGGAGGTCGCGGTCGATGATTTCGGTGATGAAGTTGTCGGTGTTCAGTTTCCAGTCCTGAACCTCGCTAAGCTTACTCATGGAGACCTCCTGAAGCCCCTCCAGCATACCCAAAAACGCCGTTCAGGAAAAGCGTCAAAACTTTGGAGGGGACACCAGCGTGAACGTCTTGTCGAGCAAGGTGAACCGGGAACCTACGCGCGAAGAGAGGATCACCTTGTGGTCACTGGTGACGAAGACGGCCGCCGCGTCGGGAAGAGACTCGATGAGAGCCAGACCTTTGTCGAGTCCCAAGATGAAGCAAGAAGTCGAAAGGCCGTCAGCGAGTTTTGTTTCGAGGGGGAGGAGGAGGGTCACCTGCTCCAGGCCGCTATCGGCCGGCGACCCTGTACGCGGATCCATGATGTGATGGTAGCGTTTGCCGCCAGCCATGAAAAACTTCTGGTAGGGACCGCTGGTTTCGACAGTCATTTCAAAGCCTTCGACCGTGGCAAAGTAGGCCCCGTTGGCCTGAAAGGGGTCCTGCAGGCCAATCTTCCAGGGTTTGCCCCCTGGCTTTCTTCCCAGAAGCCCAATGGAACTGTTTCCCATGTTGAAGATTCCCGACGTGACCCCGGCCTTGCGAGCCAGAGACAAGGCCTCATCCATGGCAAAACCTTTCGCTACGCCGCCAACATCGAGCTGCATTCCTTTCCGTTTCAGAAAGAGCGTTCCCGCGTTCTCATCGATGACAACATCGCGAAAGTTGACCAGAGCTCTGGCCCCGGCAATGGCTTGGGCAGTGGGTACCTTGGGGTTGTCGCTCCCGACATTCCAAAGGTGACTCACGGGGCCGATGCTAGGATCGAAGATTCCATTGGTGAGCGACGATTCGGCCAGAGCCTGCTCGACGACGTGCAGAGTCTCCGGCGAAACCTTCAGGGGTTGAAGCCCTGCGTTGGCCGAAACCCTGCTGATTTCGCTGTCGGTTCGGTAGTCGCTCATCCAGCCGTCGATCTGATGCAGCCTGTCGAAGATCGCGGAATAGACGGCGTCGGAAGGATTGTTGTAAAAGCTCAGCGTGATGAGGGTTGTGAAGATTTCCTGTTGTTCGACCTTCGGGCCGGGCGGGGGTTGTTCCTGGCAACCGAGCAACGAAATCAGAAAGAAGGGCAAGAGCAGACGAATCATCTTCGCATCCTAGCGAGAAAACCGGCGTTTTGTCTCGCTATTCGATACAGTAGTACTGTCAATGTTGACCGTCAGTTTATGCCGGACTACACTGGCGAAAACCCCCAGGAGCACCCATGGCCCGCATTATCGCCCCCGAAGCCGAAAAAATCCTCGACCAGGTGTTTCCCGTGTTGGACAAGGGATTTGTCCGCCTTGTCGACTACCTGGGTTCCGATGCCCGTATTGTCCAGTCGGCGCGCGTCAGCTATGGCGAAGGGACCAAGACCTTCCGCGAAGACAAAGGGCTGATCGATTACCTCCTTCGAAACCAGCACACCTCCCCCTTTGAGCAGGTGAGTCTGACCTTTCACTGCAAGATGCCCATCTTCGTGGCGCGCCAGTGGATCCGGCACCGCACCGCCAAACTTAACGAAATCTCGGGGCGCTACTCGGTCATGAAAGACGAGTTCTACGTTCCCGGAGAAGACGCCATCTCCTTTCAGAGTACCGACAACAAACAGGGACGCTCCGAGGATGAAGTTCCTCCCGAGGTCAAAGCCAAAGTGCGCGATCTTCTCGAGAAAGGACAGCACCAAGCCTTCGTCGAATACGAGGCTCTTCTCGAGGAAGGCGTCGCGCGGGAACTTGCCCGGGTCAACCTGCCGCTCAGCCTCTATACCGAGTGGTACTGGACCATGGACCTTCACAACTTGTTCCATTTCTTGGCGTTGCGCTTGGACGCCCACGCCCAACTGGAGATCCGCAAGTACGCCGAAGCCATTCTGGAGATCACAAGAGCCGTCGCGCCGGTGGCCGTCGAGTCGTTCGAGAACCACATCTTGGGCGGGGTGAGGTTCAACCGACAGGAACTCGAAGCCCTCCGTCAGTTGGCTCTTGGTCACCCAGACGCTGTGGAGTCGGCCTTGGGTACCGAGGTCGGAGCAAAAGTGAAGGAACGATTCTGGGTCAAGCTCCGCGAAGGGCGACAACTCTAGTCGAGGTTGCCTGAGTTCCTGCGGTGGGGTTTGCCTTCGCCCTGCCCTCGCTCGGGTACTCACGTACTTCCAGTACGCTCCGTCCCTCCCATCGGTCATGGCTCGTCAAACCCCATCCTCGCTACGCTCAGCCAACCTCGACGAGCTTCGACATCGGTTCGAACACTCCGAAACCAGGACCTACTCCCTTACTGTTTCAGCGCTTTTGTCGCCTTTTTCTGGAGGTCGGCGACAGTTTGGTTGACGTCGGCTCCATCGAGGACGGCGTTGACGGCTGTGGTGATCGCGTCGCGGACCTGTTCGTAGCCGGGAAGCGAGGGTTCTGCCTTCTGGCGGCTTGATTTCAGGAGTTCGAATCCCTGAGCGAAGGTAGGGTTGGCCTTCAAGAAGTCGGCCAGATCGGCCACCGCAGACTGCCGGACTGGAAAATACGCCGACACTTTGACCCAGGCGGCTTGCTGCTTGGCCTCGCTCATCCAACGTAGAAACAGCCACGAGGCTAATTGCTTCTGGGCCGTGGACTTGACAATGCTTACCGAGGCTCCGTAGATGTTCAAGACGGCTTCGGGAGTGTCGTGGGGAATGGCGGCCACACCCCAGGAAAAGGCGCCCTTGGTGCTCCCTTGCACGGCTTTAGCGTAGAACGGAAGCCCGGCCGTCGAATCGAGGGTGAACAGGACCTTGCCGTTGGCAAAGTCGGCCTGGTCGCCGTACCGTTCGGCGATCTTCCTGGCCGATCCGCTCTGAAAGAGTTTCTGAAGAAACAGCAGGGTATCTTTGGTCGCCTTGGTCTCAAAGAGATAGCTTTGCCCGTCCGGGCTCACGAAATCGCCGCCCCGCCCAATCACCTGGGCGAAGATGTGCGAGGCGTCGGTTCCGACCTCGTAGCCCACAGTCCCCTTGGTCGGGTCACTGGCCCTGCGGCAAGCGTCGGCGAACTCCTGCCAGGTTTTGGGAGGAGCGGAGTACCCCAGGGCTTTGAGCCAGTCGGCGTTGTAGTAGAGGACTTCGAGCGAGCGGTTTGGCGGCCAGCCCAAGCGCTGTCCCCCCAGGCGGACTTGAACATCTTGAGCCAAGAAATCTTGGAAGAAGTCCTTTCTGTCTTGCGCGGAAATTCCGTACTTGGGGTCATTCACGTAGGGATTCAGGTCGACAATCGCGTCGGCCTGACGGTACGCCGCGGCCTCATTTTGATACGCGACAACCAGATTGGGGGTCGCCCCCCCGGAGATGGCAGCGTTCATCTTGTTGAAGATATCTGAATAGCCTCCGGCGTACTCTCCCTTCACGGTGATGCCCCAGGGGTTGTCTTTGTTGAACTGAGCGATCAGGGTCTGAAGCGCCGTTTCTCGGGCTTGAGAGTGCTGATACCAGTAGGTGACGGTCGCACCCCTGGGGTCGACGGTCGAGAGGTCTTGGCCCTGAACCAGTCCTGCAACAAGCAGGAACCCCAAGACGATTCCTGAGACCGTTCTTCTTGCCGTTTTCATCAAGGTTCTCCTTTCTGACTCTACTCTTGTAAACCAGATTTCATGAGCGTTTCGTTAATCTGCTTCTGGGCGACCAAAAAAAACAACACGACGGGGAGAAGGGCAATCAGCGAGGCGGCCATCCGCAACTCGATCTGGGGTCCAGACTCGCTCATGAACCGCACCAAGCCCACGGAAAGCGGTCGCCAGCGGGGGGTCTGGGCCACCAGAAGCGGCCACTGAAGGGAATTCCAAGACGCGGTCAGTTCGAGAAAGGCAATCGTGAACAAGGGGCCTCGCGTCAGCGGGACGACGACGTTCAACACGGTGCCCCCGTGAGTGGCTCCGTCGATTTGTGCCGCGTCAAAAAGGGCCTCGGGTATCTGTTTGATGAACTGTCTGAGAAGAAAGATCGAAAAGGCACCCGCCAGGAAGGGAACGGTGAGCCCAGGCAGGGTGTCGACCCAGCCGAGAGCCGAAACGACGAGAAAATTGGGCAGCACGGTCACAATCTCGGGAATCATGAGTGTCGAAAGCAAGACAGAGAAGAGGAGTTCGCGACCAGGAAACCGCAGGCGCGCGAACGCATAGGCCGCCAGGACCGAGGTGAACACGACGCCCGCGAGGGTCACACCGCTGAGGACAAAACTGTGGAAAAAGTACGATCCGAAGTCGTCGTCAAGCCAGACCTGGACGAAATTGGCCCATTGGGGCGAGGTCGGCCAGAATAGCGGATCGAAGGGATTGGCCGAGGTTCGCGTGATGGTCTCTCCGCTGGACTTCAGCGCATTGGAGACCATCCAAAGGAGAGGAAGCAACGCAAGAAAGCCAGCGAGTCCCAAGAAGACCCACCGAACCACGCCCCAAGAGGAGAGGACGTTCCGACGACGGTCAGCCATAGAAGACCCGCTTTTCCAGCGACCGTCTCTGCAACAGGGTCACTGCGACCACCAGAAGAAACAAGACAATGGCCAGCGCCGCCGCGTAACCGTAACGCAGCTGGCGGAAAAAAGTGAAGAAGATATAAACGCTGGTGGGGTCGGTGGCGCCACCGACCGCGGCGTCGCGGAGAATATACACACTCGTGAACGCTTTGAAGGTGCCGATCACACCGAGCAAGGCCAAGAAGTAGCTAGAGGGTGACAGCAGGGGCAGCGTGATGCGAAACAGCACGGTTGTCTGCTTGGCGCCATCGAGCTTAGCGGCCTCGTAGACTTCCCGGGGAATGGCGGCCAAACCGTTCGAGAAAATCAACGCGTAGTAGCCGCAGAAGATCCAATTGTTGAACACAAGGATGCAGACAAGGGCGAGGCTGGGTCCCTCTAGCCAGCTGCCCAGCCAAGACGCGGACGAGCCGGCGCCGGTTCCCGCCAGCCCCAGCAGGTGAAAGACCCCTGAAGGTTCTCGCAACCATTGAAGCGGACCCAGACCCCAGAAGTGGAGAAACTGGTTGGCCATCGACTCGGGACGAAGCGAGAAGAGCAGGTCAAACACCCCGGCCGAGGCAACCACGGGCACGATGTAGGGAATAAGGAACAAGACCCGGAGTTTCTTGCTGCCGTGAAAGCGGCTGTCGAGCGCCAGGGCAAGCAAGAGCCCGAATACAAGCTGCGGCGGTACAGTTCCTACAGCGAACCAAAAGGTGATCTGCAGTGAGCGGAGCATGTCTGAATCGCCTTCTTTCCACACACGGCCCAGAACCAGAAAAGAAGCCGCGACAAGAAGGGCTACCAGCAACGCGGCAATTCCTCGAACTACTGGCCCTCTGTTCGGCTTCGTTACAGCGAGCGCACCGGCAAGGGCAACGACTAGCAGCACGAGGAGGAGCAGGTTTTCAAGGCTGCCAAACAGCTCCTCGTAGTTTCCAAGGCCCAAAAACGCCCCAGGCTTCAGACTCCATCGGAAGAAGCTCAGGAAGAGAGAATCAAAGATGGGAACAATGCCAAAGATCCCGATGATGACTAGGGCGGGCGCGAGAAAAAGAAGGGCCGTTAGCGAATCCCGCTTGCGCAAAAACCCCTCCCCGGCTAGTCGGACAAGGCTTGCGTGTTCTGTCTAGCCATTTCGTCGAGCATCGGCGTGGCATCAAACACGTATTTGACACCCAGGATTAGCGTGAAGATCGCCTGATTCTTGTCGGAAGCCTTCCAGATCTGAACCAGCCTGTCGACCGCGCTCCAAGAAGGGTCGGTGTTGCTCGGGTCTTGCAACTGGAGGACGTTGAAGATTTCTCCCATGGTCAGGTCGACGGAAAACGTCCAGGGACCTTCCAGGTAGGCGCCGTGGATGTTGGTCTTGATGGACTTTTCTAGATTCGGGTCGCTGAGGATCTGGGTTCCCATCTCGTTCTGTCCGTTGGTGTCCTGCCACGGATTGGCCGGCGAGTTGTTCCCCGCCAGCAAGAACTCAAGGCTGGCCTTGAGTTTCAGCCGGTCTTCGAGGTAGGGCTGTTCCCAGGTCGCCATGAAAGCCAAGTTGTTTTCGCCGTTGGTGTACCCGATCTGGTTGGCCTGCAAGTTGATGGGCACGAAGCCGCCGTTCATCGAATACACAGTATCTGGGTAATAGAAATTCCCAAAATCGCGGACCGCCTGGTCCCCCGTCCCCATCGTCAGCGGCTCGTACATGAATTTGGTCGCCCCAGCGTGGAACAGTCCCCATCGGCCCCAATCGTTGATGATGTGGCCGCCAAAGGACCAGGCAAACTTGCCTGGATTGTTCGGGAAAATATTGGCATTCAAGAAGTGCAGGTTGAAGTCCGCCATTTGAAGCTGAACGTAGGCGTCGCGATCGGTTTGATTCCATTCCCCGAACAGGCCCATCATGTACTTGTCAGTTCCCCCCGTCGTCCAGGGGCGGCCCTGAATGTTCCTCAAATACTGGGTGAAGTATTGGGGAACAGGGCTGAAAAAATACTCGGGGTCGTAGTTTCTTTGGGAATAAATGGACTGGTCTTGAAAGCCGAACCGCCAGTCCCCCGAATGAAAGACAAAATTGTGGATGTCGGTGCCCCGGTCGGGAAAACCAGTAGACCCGACGGCGGCCCAGGCCGGCGGGGCTGCCGCCAGCGAGCCAAAATCAGACCTGTAATTCAGCTGTATCCATTCGGACGAGTAGGTGAACGGGCCTAGGCTGTACTTCAGGGTCATGCCGTACTGCGCCATCGACTCGGGATTCGGTGAATTCACCTGGGAATTCAAGACAAGACTGTAGGGAGAGTCCACCTCGTCCACCGGCAGGAAGCGACCCGCTTGGAACTGAAGACCCAAGCCCTTGAGCCGCAGATAGCCTTGGTCGACAAGAAAGTAGTTGCCGATGTTGTTCGTGTTGCGCAGAAAGACCGTGTCCGAGCCGAACTGCTTGTCGTTGTTGGCTTCCAACACCATGTGAAGGTCGAGGTTTTTCGAGTCCTCCAGAAAACCCAGCCGCTCCATTGTCGAGAATCCCGCAGAAGAATCGGCCTTTGGATAAAACTCTCCGGTCAAGAGGAGGTTGGGCCGCTCGGACTGTTCTTGGGCCGAGGCTACAACCGACACAAGAAGGAAGAGCGCAGACAAGAACCAGAGAGAGGATACTTTCATGCGGTCATATTCTGGTTTTTCTCAGGTTCTGGCAAGTCACCAGATGCTAAAGAACCATGCCTTCTTTCGCGAACACGAAATCGAGAACGGGTCGACCGCCGGGAGTTCGACCGCGGATGGCCCTGGCGTAGGTCTCCTGGAGCTCATCGAGCTGGTCGTCGGTGCGTTCGGGATCGTGGTGGATCAGCACGAGTTTCTTGACCCCCGAACGGGCGGCGGCGTTGATGGCCCATTCGATCGAACTGTGGCCCCAGCCTTTGCGGCCTTTGAGGTACTCTTTCTGCGTATACTGGGCGTCGTGAAGAACAACATCGGCACCAGCCATGAAGTCTTCAATCCGCTGGTTCTCTTCCTTGGTGGCGCGCTCACCCTCGTCGTGGGTCTCCTGATCAAAGTCGGGGTCGTTGGGATCGGTGGCGAAGAGATTGCGGAAAGGTTCGTGGTCAAACATGGTAACTAGAACCCTTCCTTCTTGTTCGAACCTGTAACCCAGGCAGGTGATGGGGTGATTGAGGTATTTGGTCTTGACCACAAGTCCATCCTCAAACGTCAGAACGGTTTCCTGCAGACGGTGATACGTCAGCTGAGCTGCCAGCTCGTTCATGGTCACCGGGAAATACCTGTACTGCATCTGGCCGCCAATGACCTTGTCGAGGGTGTCTTCTTCGAAGGTGACCGGGCCGTAGATGTCGATCTTGCTTGTCGGGATGAAGACCGGCGGAAAAAACGGGAAGCCCATGATGTGATCCCAGTGAGTGTGGCTGAACAGAATCTTTGCCTCGATGGGACCCTTCGGAAAATCGGTCTTCATCAACTGGGAACCCAGCGGCCTGATTCCCGACCCGGCGTCGACAATGATAAGCCGGTTCGAAGGACCGTACCGCAGTTCTAGGCAGAGGGTGTTTCCGCCGTACCTCACGGTTGTCGGGCCTGGGCAAGGGATCGAGCCACGGACTCCCCATAGGGTGACGTTCATCGGTCCCTCCTTGGTTTCAGGACAGTTTCAGGAACACTTTCGCCCGCTCGATCTCTTGGCGGACCTGGGGTTCCAGGCCTTCGACCTGCAACCACGTCAGGTTGAGGCACTTGTAGACTTCGGCAGGCGGTGTGGCGGGGAAACGGTTTCCTGAAAAACCGATTTCCATGATGTTGGCGAAGTAGTCGGCGATGAGCACGGTGAAAACGAGTTCCTTGTGCGCCCCGCTGTACTCGAGCGGCACATGGTGGAAGGCCACGACGTCTTTGATGTCGTCCGACAGCTTCCAGGCGTCAATGATCAGTGCCCCGGCGTCGGCGTGCGTAAACTCAAGCGTCTGGTTCTCGGCCTGGAACAAGGAAATGCGCTGGTCGGCACTGGCTTGCAGAGCTTCCAAATACGAATCAGGGGTCCGATTGTTCAACGGAACCTTGCCAATATCGTGGAGGAGTCCGCAGAAGAAATAGGTTTCTTGATCTTGAACTGGGACGTTGCGCAACTTGGCCAGGTGCTTGGCCATGACGCCGACGCAAAGGCTGTGAAGCCAGAAGCCGTCGAGGTTCAACACCGCGTCTTTGGCTTGAGCGGTGTTGAGCGAGCCCAGAACCGCGGTACTCAAGGCGAGGTTCTTGATCGTGTTGAGTCCCAGCATGATGATGGCCCTCACCAAGCTCGTCACTTCTTGAGTCAGCCCATAATAGGCAGAGTTGATGAGTTTCATAACCCGCGCCAAAAGGACGGGATCGAGCGAGATGACTTTGTTGAGGTCATTGGGTTGCGCATTGGGTTTCTGACAGATTTCCAGAACCTTGCCCACAGAAGTCGGCAAAGGAGGCATTTTGTCGATATACCCTTCGAGGGCCTGACGGAGCTGGGCGCCTTTCATTCAGCCAACTTTTCCTTTAACCGCGCCATGATCGCCTTCAGCTTGTCCCTAGTTGCGGTCGCGGCTTCGCCCTTTACCGGCCAGGGGGTGGTAATGGGACTCTTGGGTTCGGTTCCGGTCAACGTATGACGGATTCTCTCCATTTTCAAGGGGATATTCTCTTCTTGAAGCTGCCGCCGCTTATCTTCAGGAAGGAACTTGCTTAGGCCTCCCAGAAATTCGATCAGATCGGCGACTTTCTTGGGCTCCTTCTTCATCAGACAGTGGCACGC
>CAYYUZ010000036.1:0-14941 GCA_964475005.1 uncultured Spirochaetales bacterium | reverse complement strand
GGTTCGGGTTCAGGCTCCGGCGTAGGCGCAGGGGGGGGTGCCGAGGCATGAGCACTGGCGCTTGCCTGGGGCGGAGGCGGTTCGGGAGCCGGCGGAGGGGGCGGAGGCGGCGGATAGTTGGGGTAGGGGAACGGCGGGTAGTAAGGAGGCGGCTGCGGAGGGTAGGGAGGCTGCGGCGGGAACTGGGGCGGAGGCAGTTCGGGGGCTGGAGGTGTTGTCGCCGCTTGGGTGGCGGCCACGATCTTTTCTTCCTCGGGTTCTTCCTCTTCGTCTTCAAGGGCTTCGTCTTCCCAAAGTTCGTCGGGACCCAAGATCTCCTCTTCCTCGTGCATCTTCAGCGTTTCTTCTTCTTCGTCGACAATGATGGCCGGGTTGAGGTCGCCCAGATCGAGAAGGGAGGGCGGCTCTGGATCGCCTTTCATCTGCATCCAGCTGGGTTCTTCCACCAGAGGTTCTTCTTCGACGGTCTCGGGTTCAGGGTTTTCATCGACCAAAGGTTGGACGAGGGTTCGGAGGTTTCGCTGCCAAGTCTCCTGAAGATCGGACCCCAAGGTGTCGGCTGCTTTTTCATACATCTCAAGGGTTTCCATCATGAGCTCAAGCTCGTCACCGGCGGACTTCTTGCCCTGAACACGCAGGATGGCGTCGGCCAGCTCGAGGGCGGCCTTCTGTTCCCCGCCGTCTTGGTAGTTGCGAGCCAAGGCCCCTAGCACCGCCGTGTTCTGAGGATCCTCGGTCCTCAGCTTTTCGAGGATGGCCCTGGCGTCGTCGGGCCGGTTCTGTTTCTGGTAGAGGTTGGCCAGCAGCAATCGGGCGCTCGGATCGTTGGGGTTCCCTTGCAGAAAGATCTGCACCTGTTCGACGGCTGTGCCCGTTTCACCTTCATTGAGGGCGTAGAGGGCCATGTCCATGTGGAGATCGACGCTTGAGGCGTCGATTTTGTGGATGCGGTCGGCGACCTTGTGCGCCAAATAGGGGCGTTTGGTCTTCAGGTAAAGATTTCCCAGAGTGCGCAGGGCGTCGGTGTTGTCGGGTTGTTTGTTGAGAACGGCGAGCAGATCCTCTTCCGCTTTTTCGGGCGAGTTTTGAAAGAGGCGGAGTTTCGCCAGCTGAAGCCGGACGGACAGGTTGTCGGGTTCGAGGAGGCTGTAGCGGCTCAAAAGGTCGAGCGACTGTTCGGCTTTTCCTTCCTTGCTGTAAAGCGAGTCAAGGTTCAACACGGCCTTGCCGTACCGGGGATTCACCTTCAGTGCCTGGGCGAAATGGGTCTCGGCCTCTTCGGTCTTTCCCAGTTCCTGGTAGAGGACGCCGATGTTGTTCAGCGCTTCCGGACTCTCGGGATCGTCCCGGACCATCTCTTGAAAAAGGTTGAGGGCTTCTTCGGTCTGACCCATCTTCTGAAGCGTCACACCAAGGTTGTTCAGCCCGGCTTTCCAGCCCGGCCGTCCTCGCAGGGCGGCCTCGAAGCTCTGACGGGCCAGGCGGAACTCGTTCTGGCGCTGGTAAACGAGTCCCAGGTTGTAGCGGAGGGTCGGGTTGTTGGGATCGGCCTCCAAACCCCGCTGGTATTGGTTTTGAGCTTCTTCAAGGTTTCCCTTGTTTTCGTAGATGGTACCAAGGTTGTTGTAGGTGAACGCGTTCCTCGGGTCAGTGACCAGACTGGCTTCGTAGGCCACGACGGCCTCATCGTAGCGTCCCAGCTGTTTGAGGACGTTGCCCAGATTGTAGAGGACCCCTGCGTTCTTGGCGTCCAGGCCTTTTGCTTTTTCGAGGGCTTCGAGAGCCTCGGGCAGTTGGTTCATGGACCGGTGCATGATCCCGATGTTGTTCCAGGCTTCCGGATTGTCTGGCGCTTTTTCGAGGGCCCTTTGGAACTGTGTGATCGCCAAGCTGGGCTTGCCTTGGCGGCCGTAGAGGCTCCCGAGAATCATGAGCGCCTCTTGATCGGCCGGGTCGATCGACAGCATCTGTTTGGCGAGAGTTTCTGTGGTGTCATCCTCCCGGGAACGGTAGGCGGCGAGGGCCCGGTACAGAAGGTCGTCTCGGCTCTCGTCACTCATGGGAGTTTCCTTTGCGGTCGGCCTGTGACTTCTCGGCTGACGACGCTGACAGCCGTGGAGCGGTAAGCCACAAGGCTGACGTAGTAAATCTGATCGTTGAGGAGTCCCGACAGGACCACTTCATTTGCTTTCCCGACGTCGAGAGGACTCGGCCCCTGCGACGACGCGGTTCCTTGGGTCTGACCCGGCCTGGGTCCGAAAAACACAAGGTATCCTTGAACCGAGCCTTGAAGCACGGGTTTCCAGCGGACGGTCAACTGCCCGTCGCCGGGGATCACCTCAACCCCCGAAGGAGAGGGCGGCGGCGGATCTGGTCGCGTCAGGACTTCCATAGAGTTCACGCGTGGGGTTTCGGTTCCGGTTCCCGAGGGGAGCAGATCGACCCTGAGCTGCAGGTAGCGTCCAGACGCCAGACGCGAGAGGTCCTGGCCGGGCTGGAAGCGGATCCAACTGTCGGCTTCGGTTTCGGGGCTGGTGAGCGATCGTGTCGTCTCACCTGAAAACGTCCACTGGTAGCGGATGGATTCGGCCATGCGGAACGACCAGACGAGTGCCGTGTTTCCTTCGGCCGAGGCCCTCACCTTCACTCTTTCCACCGTGGAGTCGGGGAAACGGAGGTCGAAGATCCGGCTGATCGCTGTGCCTCGCGTGGCGAAGTCCGCCAGGTAGCGGTCAAATTGGGGATTTTCGACCCAAGCGCGGGTGAAACGAAGCTCATCGATGGCCCCGTTGTAGTGTCCGCCCAACAGGAGTTCGCCGCGGGTCTTGGGCCCGATTACGGCGCCGTAGGGATGGCCGTCTTCGGTGCCCGAGGGCGTGGCGTGGGTCAGCCCTTCGGTCTTGCCATCCACCAAGTATTCGAGAAGGCCCGTCGAAGCCTTGAACCGAATCAGGTGGTGGTGCCACTGCTTGGGGATAAGGAGCGAGTCTCCTTTCACAACAAGAGTGACCGCAGGCAGCGCCGGCGAGGCCGAGAAAAGGTTTTGAAAGGTCCAGACAAGTCGGGAGTTTTCGAAAGACGCTCGGATTCCCTGGGTCTCGAAAGATCCCGAAGAGGTTCGTCCACCCTGCCATTCCAAGACAGTCTCACCGTCTTCCACTCTTGAAGGATAGAGCCAGAACTCGATGGTGAAATCCCGCCAGCCTCGACCGGGGTTCAGCAGCGCCTCCGAGGTGGCCTGGAGCACAAGTGATGTCCCTTCACGGAAGACCGCGCTGCCTCCCCCCAAGGCGGAGAACCCGCGTTGGACCAGATTGCCTGTGTCAACGATCCGGTAGCGCGAGGCCTCATCCCGGAGCTTGTCGTTGAAATGAACCAGAAGGTCTGTGTCGTCGTCGGCTTGATATTCGGAAGCCGCGAGAGTTAGGTCAAGGGTCCCGTCTTTGGCCCGCTGAAAACCCGTTCCCGCAAGAAAAGGAAAATCCTTCCAGCCGGCTTCCCGTCCGAACTTGAGCAGCAGCGCCGACTCGGAGTCTTGAGCCGCGGCCGGAAGAGTGTTGAGGACTAGAATTAGGGAAGCAAGGAGGGCTTTGGACATCATCCTAGAGTATCGGCATGGCTGCAATCTTACTAAAATCTCAAACAAGTCCCCTCCCAGCGACTTCGGGCACCCTCAAAGGCGAAATTCGCGTCCGCTTGTGGGGCCACCGAGGTGGGTCTATACTGATCCACCAAAGGAAGAGTGTGAAGACCAAACTGGCCCAAGCCGTCCTCGAGGCCCACCCTGACATTCTTGTCTTGTCCGACCGAACCGGCCGTATCGCCGACTGTTTTGGTCCGACTCAGACGGATTTCGACAAAGCGGCCGAATGGTTTGTCGGAAGACAACTCGCAGATCTTCTTCACGCCGACGCCGTTCCTGAACTTCTTGAAAAGGCAATGGCCCTTGAAAATCCGCGCGACAGTTTCCTCCTTGAGGAAGTGGTTTCCGTTCGCAATCAGAACCGAACCTTTGAGGCTCGGGTCTCCCTGGCTAATGGGGAGCTTTTTCTAGTCGTTCTAAGAGACGCGAACACGTTTGGTCGGTCTTCCCATAGGGACTTCCAGCGGAACAAGTTTGAATCGCTGGCGGCCCTTGCCGGAAGCCTTGCGCACGACCTCAACAATACTTTGACCATCATTCAGGGTTTTGTCAGCCTCATCCGACTGCAGTTGGCCAAACCTGAGCGCGTCGTGGTTAGTCTCGACAAGGCTTCTGCCGCGGCCAAACGGGCTGCGGGGTTGACGGGACAGCTTCAGGCTCTGGCTCGCGGCGGCCGCGCCAAGCAACTCATGGTGGGACTCAGGGCGTTGGCAGCGGAGGCTGCCTCATTGGCCCTGGTGGGTTCACCGTGTCCGCTGGCCATCGAGGCGGGCGACGGAACATGGACCGTGAAAGGGGATCCGGAACGCCTGTCGCTGGTATTTCACAACTTGGTGCTCAACGCTGTCCAGGCCATGCCCCACGGCGGCACCGTTACTCTGGTCTTCCGTCGCCAGTCGCCCATGCTGGCTGTCTCGGTTGTCGACGAAGGGCTGGGAATTCCAACCGAGCTGCAACAGAAAATTTTCGAGCCCTACTTCTCCACCCGGTCCCAGGCTACAGGTTTGGGCCTTTCGGTGGCCCGTGAGGTGGTCCAGGAACACGGCGGCGTCCTGGAGGTCGAGAGTCGGGCCGGCGAGGGGAGTGTGTTCACTGTCTTCCTTCCCGCCGTTGATGCGTTTCCCGACGCTATTTCTCCTATCGACACAGGGAAGGAAGGTCTATTGCAGGGACACCGTGTGCTGGTCATGGAAGATGAGGGTGATCTGCGCGAGTTCATGGTGGAAGTTTCGGCTTCTCTAGGATTGGAGGCTTCGGCCTACGGCAACGGCAGAGACGCCGTGGCCGCTTTCGACGCCGCATTGGCCGAAAACCGCCCTTTCTCTCTCGTCGTTTCCGATCTCCTTGTGCCCGGCGACATGGGCGGGCGCGAGATGATCGCCCAACTTCGCACCCGCGACGCGGCTTTCCGGGCCCTTGCCGTGACCGGCTTTTCCACAAACCGCGTGGAGGAGGACTTCCACCAACAAGGCTTCGATGTGATCGTCGGAAAGCCGTTCACCGTCGACGTTCTCAAGTCGTGCATCGTAGAATTGATGAAGAGTCCATGGAAGACCGCGTCGAACACCTGAAAGAATTCGTCAAATCCTTTCCCCAGGACAGCGGCGTCTACCTCATGCGCGACGCCGCGGGCATCATCATCTACGTTGGCAAGGCGAAAGTTCTGGTGAACCGGGTCAAGTCGTACTTCACAGGCGACAAGGACATCAAGACAAGAATTCTTGTCAAACGCATCCACTCGATCGAATTCATCACCACGGCGAACGAGTATGAAGCCCTGCTCCTCGAAAACAACCTCATCAAGGAGCACAAGCCGCGTTTTAACATTCTCCTTAAGGATGGGAAGAGCTACCCTCTGATCCGGGTGACCAACGAGCCCTTTCCGCGGGTCTTTAAAACAAGGCGCGTTGTTGACGACGGCAGCGACTACTACGGACCTTTTCCCAACCTCAAGCACCTGGATCTTTCCATGGAACTCGCCGACAAGCTGTTCCCGCTCAGAAAAGGCAAGGGGCCTCTCAAACTTCGGAAGGAGCCGTGTCTCTACTACCACCTTGGGCGCTGCCTGGCGCCCTGCGTTGGTAAGGTCACCGAAGAGGACTACCGCAAGCAGGTGCAGAAAGTGCGCAACCTCCTTTCGGGCAAGACTTTGACCCTCGAGAAGGAACTGACGAGTCAGATGAAACAGGCCAGCGCCGAGATGCGTTTTGAGGTCGCCGCCGACCTGAGGGACACTCTCAAGGCCATTCGGGAACTCTCCGACGACAGGTCCGTCCTCGACCTCAACCCCGAACAAAGAGACTACGTCGCCATGGTCGCCGAGGCCAACCACGCCACGTTTGTCGTCTTGCAGATGCGCGGCGGTAAGGTCTTGGGAAGGGATTTGTTTCCAACGGAGTTTTACAGCACCGAGGATGAAGCCTTTGAAGAATTCTTGACCCGCTACTACAGCGACAACGCACCGCCGTCCGCGGCCGTCTACCTGAACAGAATCCTCGATGTCGACAACTTTGTAAGGTTTCTCAACAGGGAGGGACGCTCCGGGCCGGTTGTGGAATTCCCCAAGGGGGGGCGGCACGCGTCCATCCTTAGAATGGCCCAGGAGAACGCGCTGCTCGACCTCAAGAACCGGCTCGAAACCGGGGGCAACCAGCACGCCCTGGTCGAGCTCAAGAAAGCCTTGAACCTCCCCAAACTTCCCCATCGGATCGAGGGCTTCGACATCGCCCAGCTCGACGGAACCAATCCCGTTGCCTCCCTGATTTCGTTTTGGAACGGCAACCCCGACCGCAAGAACTACCGCAAATTCCATGTGAAGAGTTTGCAAGGAGCCATCGACGACTTCCAGTCCATGAAAGAAGTCGTCGCCAGGCGCTACAGCCGTCTGTTCAACGAGGGCAAGGAAATGCCCGACCTCATCCTGATCGACGGCGGCAAGGGGCAGGTGAACGCCGCTCACAGTGTTCTTCAGGCGCTGGGCCTTGAAATTCCGTTGGTGGGGTTGGCAAAGCGTGAGGAGGAGCTGTTCCTTCCACACACTTCGGATCCCATCTTGTTGCCCAGGGGAAGTTCCGCCTTGAGGGTGCTTCAAGCCGTCCGCGACGAAACCCACAGGTTCGCGACGGGATTCAACCAGAAGTTGAGGTCCAAGGTTCTGAAATTGACAACCCTCGAAGGTGTTCCGGGAATTGGTGAAAAGAGGAGCCAGAGACTTCTGAAGGAGTTCGGAGGGTTGGAAGAACTCGCCGTCGCGGAACCCAGCGAAATCGCCCTGCGCGGGGGGATTACCGAGGCGTTGGCCGAGACCGTCAAAACGTATTTGGCCAACAAGAGCACGCGGGACAAGACAGTTCAGGAAATGAAACGCACGAGAAGGTCGTAAGGGACTGGAAAACTGTCGCTAAGCCGCTACCAACTTTTGGTGATGGTTCTCTTGCCGGCGCAGGATTCGCACCGTCACATCAATCAGTTGGCTGTTGAAGGTAGCCACCCTAGTCGGCTCCGATGAAGCGATTCCGAAGATCCTTGGCGAGCTGATCAAATTGCCCGGTTTGCTTGCCGAGGGGAGCATCGTCGATCTTCCCGTGGCCCAAAGGTCAGGCATTGTCGAGCCCGATGTCGAGCACGGTTACGCTATGGGTCAAGGCTCCCACGCTGATCAGGTCGACTCCTGTTTCGGCCAAGGCTCTGACCGTGGTTTCCGTGACGCGGCCTGAAGTTTCGAGCAAGATCCGTTGTTGCGTGATGGTTCCTTTGTCGCGGCGATCCACGGCGATCCGAAGGTCGTCCACGGAGAAGTTGTCGAGCAGGATAATCTCGGGTTCGAGGGCCAAGGCCTCTTCAAACTGAGCCAGTGTGTCGACTTCGACTTCGATCTTCACGGTGTGACCAACGCCGGCCCGTACACGGCGAACGGCCTCGGTCAAACTTCCGCAGGCGGCGATATGGTTATCCTTGAGCAAGACGGCGTCATCGAGTCCAAAGCGGTGGTTGCGCCCTCCGCCGACGGTGACCGCATACTTCTGAAGCGCGCGGAGTCCTGGGAGCGTTTTTCGGGTGTCGATGATGGAGGCCTTAGTTCCCACCACGGCTTGGACCAGCCCATGGGTTTTGGTGGCAATTCCCGAAAGATGCCCCAGCAGGTTGAGTGCGGTTCTCTCGCCCGTCAACAAGGACCGGGTCGGCCCGGTGATCCGTGCGGCGACGGTTCCTGGAGCCAGAATGGCACCGTCGGCGAGCAAGTCGGTCATGAGGAACTGATCAGAGAGTTGCCGGAACGCCTCGAGAGCGGGTTCGAGGCCGGCCAGAACCCCTGGTCCACGGGAACGAAGTACGGCCGAACTCCGGTGGTCAGGGCCAAATACGAGGTCGGTGGTCAAGTCGCCGGCCCGGCCTAGATCCTCGGCCAGGGCCCGTGCCACGAGGTCGCGGTACAAAACGAGATTCACGTCAAAGCGTCCTAAGCAGCGCGCCGCCAAAGGTGAACCCTCCGCCGAAGGCGCACAGGCCTACGAGTTTTCCAGGCCTCAGTTGGGGGATCAATTCAAACAGAGCCAGAGGGATGGAATTGGAAGACGTGTTTCCGTATTGGCGGATGTTGCTGAACACCTTCTCCTCCGGCAGTTTCGTCTTCTGACGAACCGCGTTCAGAATCCGCTGATTGGCTTGGTGCGCCACGACGAGGTCGAGGTCGTGGACAGCGACCCCTCCCGAGACGCAGGCCTTTTCAAGCTGCAGGATCATGTGCTTCACGGCCTCAAGGTAGACCTTAGGCCCGTCTTGCCAGATGTACTCGTCAAGAGCCAGAGGCACACGCAGAATATCGCCGTTTTCGCCCTTGGCCGACAGTTCGGGCCTGTCGAAGCTAGCCAGCATTTCGGCGGCGCGCCCGGCCCCGACCACCAACGTCGCCGTGGCGGCATCGCCGAAGATCGGTGCCGTTTGGTAGTCCGTCGGTTCCGTCCGGCGACTGAGGACTTCGGTGGTCAACACCAACACGCGTCCGTCTGGATTGTGGTTCAGGTGGTCCCAGGCGGCCTGGAGACCGTACAGGAACCCCGAGCAGGCGGAGTTGATGTCCTGAGCCTGCATTTCGGGTTTCGGAGTCAGACCGCTGCTCAGTTCCGCCAGAGCAAGGCACGCCATGGAAGGAGTGATCTTCACAGGAGTCCCCGTCGTGCAGAACACAGCCGTCAAATCGGCCGCGGTAAGCTTGTGGCTGTCGAGCAACTCCTTGGACGCTTTGACAACGAGGTTCAGGGCGTCTTCGTCGGCGCCGGCCCAATGGCGGCTTTCGATTCCAATGCGCTTCAAAATGTCCTCGGGAGTCCACTCGGGGCATCGCTCGGAGATCTCTCTATTGGTCACGATGCGGGACCCTGGAGCAATTCTCAACCCCGCGATCCCGGCAATGGGACCGGCCGGCCGACTGACCAGGACAGACGCCCCTGACGAGGGACGCGATCCTGCCCACTCGATCACGGGCTCCCCTGGGTTTTCGAGGGTGACAAGTTTCTTGGAAACCCGGGCGGTTCCCGTCGCGACTTTAAGCAGAGGAGTTCCGACTTTGACCATCTCGCCGACAGGCACGAGAATCTCGGTCAGGATGCCTTCGAGCGGGCAACTGAGGTCGAAGGCGGCCTTGTCCGCCTCCATCTCGGCGATCTTCAGCCCCGGTTTTAGGGCGTCGCCTTTGGCGACTTTCCATTCCAACACCGTGACCGATTCGTCCGAAGGACTGGAGCCAACGGCTTCGACAAACGAGAATCCTGCTTCTCCCAGCGCGGCGGCCTTCCAGGAAAGGCTTCCACCAAGAAGTTCGACAGCAGCGGTGAGAATCTTCTTGTAGCTGGGGAGGACTTCAAGCTGATTTTCAAAATGGAACGGAACGTAGGTGTCCGGCCGCGTGACCCGGCGGATGGCGACGGGAACCCCGGCTTTCTCGGCGATCGTGGCGCTGATTTCACTGGCCACAGACGCCGAATGGTTGTCCTCCTGGGCAATGATCAGCCGTCCCGTCTTGCGAACCGATTCGAGCACCATGGCATCGTCCCACGGGGAGATGGTACGAAGGTCGATCACGTCACTGGTGATCCCTGAAGCTTCGAGGGCGGTTGCCGCCTTGAGGCAGAGGTTGAGCGTGTTTCCCCAGCAGACAAACGTGATTCCCGTACCTTGACGGTGATACCGGCCCTTGCCGATGGGAACAAGCTGACGGGCAACGTCTCGGCTTGTGGCTTGGCTGCGGTCGTTGAGACAACTCTTGGGGTAGAAGAAGACTGAGGGGCGCTTGGACTCGAAGGCGGCGTTCAGCAGTCCGGCGGCGTCACCGGCGGTTGCCGGCAAAAACACGTCGATACCGGGAGTGTGGGCCGCGATGCTCTCCATGCTGGAGCCGTGGAACGGTCCCAAACCAGGCTTGAAGCCTCCGCAACTGACCATCAAGATGACCGGGGCCGTCCAGCCTCCGTCGGTACGCCAGAACATGCTTCCCATTTCGGCAAAGATCTGGTTGTAGGCGATGGCGAAAAAGTCGGCAAACTGAAGGAATCCCACGGGGCGGCCGCCGGCAAGGGCCTGCCCGACGGCCACGCCCACAATCGTTGATTCCGCGAGGGGTGAATTCTTGACCCTGCCAGGAAACGCTTGGCTCAGTCCCTTGGTGACACCGAACACATCGCCTTTGGGATCCTCGATATCCTCACCAAACAGCGTGACGTTCGAGTCCCAACTGAGGCGGTTTTTGAGCACTTCGCGCATGGCCTCAAGCATCGTGATCTGATCGCCGTCGGCGGTTCCCCGGTATTCTCTGGCCGGATCGGTCAGGCTGGCGGGAAGCGGAGCTTTGGCATCGAAGTTGGGTTGGGGATCCGGGCTGTCTTGGGCCTTGATGCTGTCGGCGAGCACCTGATCCTTGATCCTTTTGGCGATGGAGTCGAGTTCGGTCGCCGCAACCCCGTGAGTTTCGAGCCAGGTCCGCAAAAGGGGGATGGGGTCATCGTTGCGGCGGGTTTCTTCAATTTCCTCAAGGGTTCTGTAGGTGCGGTGGTCGTCGGCATTGGTGTGGCTGTTCAGCCTCTTGACCTCAAAGATCACAATGGCCGGCTTCCGGTTGGCCCGAATCTGTGAAACCACCTGACCGAACGTCTCGTAGCTGGCCTCGGCGTTTCTCCCGTCGACCCGTACGATGGGGATGCCGTAGAACTGGTCCGCATTTCCGTCGGGAGTACTATAGAAGGTGTTGCCCCGCGTCTTCGTCGAAATTGCCCAGCTATTGTCCTCGATGACGAACAGGACGGGGAGCGATTCCCTGACGGCGTGAGCGATGGCTTCCAGGACTTCGCCCTGCTGGCTGGTTCCTTCGCCGACGGCACACAGCACCAGGGGGTTCTTGGCTTGGCTCTTGATGACGGAAGCGACACCGACGGCCTGGAGGGCGTTATTTCCCACTGGTCCCACCAAACTGAGGACCTTGTTCTTGGGGTCCGAAAGGTGGGCAGACATTTGGCGGCCCCGGCTGTGGCTTTGGTCCTTGCAGAACAGCGAAAGAAAGAACTGCTCAACTGTGACGCCGCGGGCAATCATGAGCGATTTGTCGCGGTAGTGGCAGTGAAGGTAGTCTTCAGGAATCAGGTGGGGGTTCAAAAAGGCGATGTTTTCGTGGCCGCTCCCCGAAACATGGAAGAAGGCCTCACCTCGTTGGGTGTAATCCTGCTCCAGGAGGTCGACTTCTCGGGACTTCAGGATACTCTCAAAAACGGATAGGAAAAGCGGTACTCTCCCCTCGGATGAACCCATGACGACTCCTTGAAAGAGGCTTCAGAACGATTCGGAGAATACGGCCCGAGGGGGAAAAAGTCAACAAACCGGGGCGGTCAGCGCGCCTGGGGATGAACAAATAGCCGTTGCCCGTCGAGGAGGAGGACGGCTTTCGCGGGCTCCCCCAAAAGACGGTAGAGCGATCTGCCCAGCATAATCGTGTGCGGGGGACATTCGTTCTGAAGGACGAGGCTGACCTCATCGCTGTCGCCGCGGCCTCCCTTCAAATACGCTTCGAGTCCGATGTTGCGGCACAGCGTCACCAGCTGGTCGACTTTCATCAGTCCGAGATCGAACCCTTCGTTGGGATGAAGCACAAGGTGAACGCGGTCGACGGCGGCTGAAACCGAAACTCTCAAAGATTCCGTCTTTTTCATGGGACCCTCAGAGGGCATTTTACAAGACGAAATCAGAACCCGCAAGCTTTAATATCTGGAGGCCGCGGTCGGCGATCGACAAAGTTACGGGAAAGTCCCCCGGCTCCAGCCAAAGTACCTCACCGTCCATCTGCAGAGGAACGCGCACCGGGCTCGTTACGGTGAGGGCGTTGCCCGAGGCGAGCGTGATTCCGTCGAGGCCGCGGTGGGTCCCTTCATAGAAGGGTTTGCGGTAGGCCAGCTTGCTGAACAGATTCCTCTTTCCGGCGATGCAGAAATTGTCGGAATCGGGCAGAACTTTCTTGCCCGCACCGTAGGTCTTGTGCCCCGTGGTCCCCATAGCGGCCAAAAGGAAGCTCTCGTGCCATTCCAAGACCCGTTTCCCATCGTGGCTCAGTTCCAGATGCGTTGGAACAACCTTGACGAAGGCTTCGTAGAAGAAAGCGGTAAGGTCGACCATCAGTCCGTAGGAGTTTCCCGGAAACCAAGCCTTCATGTGATTGGTCAAATGGGCTACGAAGGCGTCGAGACCGACACTGGCAATGTTGAAGCTGTAATGGGGCGCCTGACCTGGAACCCGAACCTCAAGAACGGGAAGCGGCTTCACCTGGACCGAGAGACGTCCGCGGCCTGACAAAGCGTCGAGGGCCAGCTTCCAGTCTCTTGTTTCTGCGGCGTCATTGCCGGTACCAAGGGGAAGCCTGAAGAAGAACAGGTTTTCAAGAAGGCGGGGTTCCAGAGTGATCGCGGAAATCAAGACGCCTCGGCTCGTTCCGTCGCCTCCAGCCGTGACGACCAACCGGTTGTCCCCAGGCTGCAACAAAGGGTCTTCAGCCTGAAGGTGAGTCAGAATCGCCTTCTCGTGGCCGGGATATTCAGTGTTCCAAGCCGAAACCCGCAACAGGCGCTTGGGCCGCTCGGCAGGCTCGAGCGCGGCCTTCGCTGATTGAAGCGCGGCCACCAGGGCCCGAGACTGGTGTTTGCTTTTCAGCGCCCCGGCGTGCGGGTTGAAGATGACGTCGATGTGAAGGTTGGACTCCGGAAACAGATGGGAGTTTTCTAGCCACTCGATAAGAAGCGTCCGAAAGGTTTCGAAGACGCTTTTCCCTTCGCGCGTCAAAGGTCGAATTCCTTGATCTTGCTGAAGAGCGTTCTGCGGGTGATCCCGAGTTCCTGCGCGGCTCGGGTCTGGTTTCCCTCCCAACGGAGAAGACTGTCCTTGATAGCCTGAAGTTCGAGTTCCCTGAGGGTTCCCTTCAGCCCTCCCTGCTCTGGAGTCTCGGTGGTCGGGCCTGGCGGCAGTGACAGGTCCGCCTCGGTCAGGATTGGGCCCTCCGAAAAAATCAGCGCCCGTTCAAGAAGGTTTTCCAGCTCGCGGACGTTTCCTGGGAAAGGATAGGTCGACAGGCGCTTCAGAGCGCCCGGGGTAAGGCTGGGTACCGGCTTCCCCATGGCCGGGGCCAGCTTGTTCAAAAGCCTCTGGCCAAGCCACGCTAGGTCCTCGGTGCGTTCTCTGAGGGGGGGCAGCCCGATGGGCACGACGTTGAGACGGTAGTAAAGGTCCTCGCGAAATCGACCGGCTTTCACTTCGGCGACCAAATCACGGTTGGTCGCCGCGAGAAGACGCGATTCAAAAGGGATCTGCACTGTACCTCCAAGCCGTTGAATTTTCCGGTCTTGCAGCACACGCAGGAGTTTGACCTGAAGAGGAAGAGGGAGTTCTCCGATTTCGTCTAGGAACAGCGTGCCACCTTCAGCCGTTTCAAACAACCCGTTCTTTCGTCGGTCAGCCCCGGTGAACGCGCCTTTTTCGTAGCCAAACAGCTCGCTTTCGAGAAGGCTTTCCGGAAGGCCTCCAATGTTGATGGCGACGAAAGGTCCGGCCGAACGTCCCGATTGTTCGTGAATTCGCCGAGCCAAGACTTCTTTGCCGGTACCACTTTCTCCTGTGATCAGAATCAATGCGTTGGTCGGCGCGGCCTTGAGGACCAAAGCTTCGATCTTGGCCCACGACGCCGAAGGGGGTTGGTCGAAGGAGCCCGCCGAAGCGGCAGCGACCGACCTGGCGATTCTTCCGTCGCGGTGAGCCTCGAGCGCGGCCTTCAGGCGCACTTCCAGTTCTACAGGGTCGAAAGGCTTGACCAGGTAGTCTCTGGCGCCCAGGCGCATCGCCTCGACCGCATCCTTGATCTCACCGTGGGCGCTGATCATCACGAAGGGTACATCGGGACCGTCGGCCCGGCACCAAGTCAGAAGCTCGAGTCCGTTGAGTCCCGGCATCTTCAGGTCGCTCACGACTCCCGCGAAGGCTTCCTCTTGAAGGAGCCTTTGGGCGGCCAGCCCGTTTTCGACGCCGGTCGCCGCGAAACCCGAAGCGTTCAACCACTTCACCAGCGCTTCGCGGATGTTCTTTTCGTCGTCGGCGACAAGGATTTTCACGAAAGGTTCCCCGCAACCTCGGGAAGGTCGATCGACACCCGCGCCCCGCCCTCGGGCCGATTTTCAAGCTTCATTTTGCCTCCTGCGGCACGGACAAACCCGTCGGCTATCGACAAACCGATTCCGGTGCCCGTTGTCTTGGTGGTGTAGAACGGATTCAGCGCCTGTTTGAGGCTGTCGGCCGTAAATCCCGAACCCGAATCGAGCACTTCCAGCCGGACCGTCCCTGGGCGTGGACGCGAAAAGACCACTTGCGGACGCGGGTCGGGGCCGCTCTCCACAGCGTTCTTGATCAGGTTCTCGACGACGGACCGGAGGCGGTGGGGGTCAAACTTCACGAGGTACGGAACGACGCCTTCGATGGTCAGTTTGACCTCGGTGGCGAAGCGTTCACGAAGCGAGGTCGCCAACTCCCCCAAATCGACGATTTCGGCCTGACCTTTGGGGTCTTTTAGGAAGTCTCGCACCCGCTTAACCAGGCCGCTCATCCTTTGAGCCTCTTCCTCAATGATGGAAACCTCGGCGGCGGTATCACCCCGTGACGTCCTTTTGAGCAACGCCGTCTGAAGGAGAATGGCCGCCAGCGGGTTTTGAAGCTCGTGGCTGAGGGTTCGAGAAGCCTCGGCAAACTGGAGCAACTCCCTGTGCTCGATGAGCGTTGACT
>CAYYUZ010000035.1:0-31492 GCA_964475005.1 uncultured Spirochaetales bacterium | reverse complement strand
CGGTTCTGAGTTTGGGCTCGGTGGCGTCGGCCTTGGCGGCTTTCACCTTTCTGAACCCCCACGTGTACCTCGATACAGTTTTGCTTCTGGGGGGGATTGGGGCCCGGCACCCCGCCGACCAACGCGTCTGGTTTGCCGCTGGCGCGGCGTCGGCCTCGCTGTTGTGGTTCTTCGGACTGGCCTACGGAGCGCGCCTGCTAGTTCCGGTATTTCAAAAATCTCTGACCTGGAGACTGCTTGACGGAGCGATTGCCCTGGTCATGTTGGGGCTTGCAACGGGTCTTGTGGTTTCGGGAGTCTCAAGTCCAGCTACCTAGTATTCTGTCCCTCAAGTTCCTTAAGAAAGGAATTCAACAGGATTTCCAGGATTCTGGGGAGATTGACATGATCGGGAAGAAAAGCTCAAGGCAGTGTACACCGCTCCAATTTGTTGGCCTTTGATCTCGTAAATCGTCTTTGAAATCCGGTTTATCCCGTTGAATTCTGCTCTCAATCACGCGAACGAATCAGCGGAACGGGACTAATTCTCGGGTGCTTCGACTGTCTGGGGATCGAAGACGCTTGTCTTGTTGCGGCCTGCGTGTTTGGCCGAATACAGGGCCTTGTCGGCCCTGTCGATGAAGGTTGCTGAATCGGCCACGAGGACTTCGGTGGAGGTGTGCGAGACGCCGATGCTGACCGTCACCGAGAGTTCCTTGCCGCCGAAGGTGACCTGGCGTTCCTCGATGGCCTGGCGGATCCGTTCGCCGATCAGGTAGCCCTTGTCGGGATCGCACTGAATCAGCAGGACGGCGAACTCCTCCCCACCGAACCGAGCGGCCAAGTCTTCTAGGCGGATGCTTTCGCGAATGACCTTTGAAACCTCTTTGAGGACCCAATCGCCTGCCAAGTGGCCATAGGTGTCGTTGAATTTTTTGAAGTGGTCGACGTCGAGCATCAGCAGGGTTGTGCGCGACTTGTACCGCCTCAGGCGCGCTAACTCCTCCTCAAGCCGTTTCATGAAGAACGAGTGGTTATAGAGTTCGGTCTTCATATCGACGATAGCCCGCCGGAAATGCAGGGTGTTCTGCAGGCTGATCGAAACAAACCCGATGAGGCGGTCGAGGTACGCGGTCTCCTGTTCGGTGTAAGGTTCCCCGAGAATTTTGGTGCCGACCACAATGAACCCGTAGACCCCGTCGAGCCCAAGAAGCGGAATCACTTTGGCGGGCTTGAGAACCAGGAAGGGATCGGTCAGCGACTCTTTGCCGACCATGTACTCGAACACTCGGAAATCGACGGCCTGCGGTGACAGCGAAAAAAAGTGCCTGTAGGGCTCAAGGTTGGGAATCACCACGGGAGACTCGACGAGTTTGGTGTTGTGAAAACAGATGATCCGCGGTTTTTCCGAACCGAGTTCGTCTTCCAGGACGAAGGTCAAATAGGAGGGGACGAAACGATTCAGCAGTTTCTCAGCCACGTAGTCCGTGATGGAACTGACGTCGCGGAGCTGAAAGACCGAATTCGCATCCTCCAAGAGCATCTCGTCGTCCATGAGGAGGGTCTGGAGTTTGTCCAGTTGGGTCAACACCCCGAGGTCTTTGAGGATCTGGAAGTCGGGCAGGGGTGTTCCGGTCTCTGAGTCCTCATCCATACTTATTAACCTAACCGACCGGCGAGAGTAATGGAAGCCCCAGCTAGGAGGAATGGCAGAACTGTGCCAACATGGGCCTATGTTCAAGCTGCACAATCCCCTCGTCGTCCTCGATTTGGAGGCTACGGCCGGTCAAGACGAGCAAGGCCGTCAAACCAACAACTGCATCATCGACCTGGGTGCCGTCTACCTCGACGAGAAGCTTCAGGTGGCAGGCGCCTTTCAATCCCTCGTCAAACCCACCGAGCCCGTCACTCCTTTTATCACCAAACTTACGGGAATCACTCAGGCCATGGTCGACGATCAGCCGGGTTTCGCCGAAGTGGGACCGGCCTTTTCCCGCTGGGTCGAGGGGCTTTCGGGAAATCTGAAGAAGGTCAGGCTGGCGGCTTGGGGCAACTATTTCGACATCCCTTTGTTGCGGCGTAACTACCACGAGGCCAACCTGGATTTCCCCTTTTCAGGCACCGCCCTCGACGTCAAAACCCTGGCCTTCTTGTGGCTTTCGCAAAGTGGCCGGCGGACCGACAAGGTGAGTCTCGAGTTCTTTGCCCAGCAATTCGGGCTGAAGGTCGAAGGAAGCTGGCACCGCGCGCTCACCGACGCGCAGGTCACTGCGGGGACTCTTGTCGCTATCTGGCACGATCTTCAGGGGTTCTTTGTCCCCGTCAAGGAAGGGGAGCCTCACCGTCTGGTTCGATGGTCCACGGAATAAGCGCTTCATCGATAAGGGCCAGGGTCTTCTCGTCACCGCCGACCACGGCGTAGTCGCGCACGCTTCGTCCCAGATAGTCCTCGTCTTCGGCGACGGCGCCCCAGTTCAGAAGTTCGGCCGCCTGGTCGGCGCGCCCGGCCTGGCAGGCCAGCATCAGGGGGGTGACACCAGAAATCGACCGTTGCCGGGCGTCTAGGCCCCGCGCCAAGAGGTAGGTCAGCATTTCGGGATGAGGCGAGAGCGCGGCCATGTGCACCGGGGTCTGTCCGTTGTCATCGACTTGATCGGCCTTGGCGCCCCCGGCCAGAATCAGGTCGAAAAGATCGAGGCGCCCTAGCGCCGCCGCCGTAAACAAGAGGTTCCTTCCCTGGTCATCGACCTCATCAAGACCTTCTCCCCGCCAATGCAGGGCCCAGATCGCCTCGGCGTTGCCGCGCGAGGCCGCCCAGGCTGCGGGGGTCAAGCCGTTCTCGTCGAGCACCTCGGGGGTGACCGGAACGTTGGTCAGATTCCAGACTTCCACGACATCGTTGTTGGCCAAGGCCCAGTAAAAAGGAGTCTGGGCGAACGCGCCGCCAAGCCCGATGACGGCTCCGAAGACCGTCAGGAGAATACGCATAGTTTCATCATCGGTCGGTTCTGACGCATCTTTTCGGCTTTTTTGGCTTTCCGGACGCTGTGCTGAGGACGACTGTCGACCATTCAATACACAAATGTATGATATTGGTTAGATAAGCACAAAAAGGGGACTCCTGTACATCAACTCTACGTTGACGTATAGTGGAGCCATGGGAATCCACGCCGCCCTTCACCACCTAACCGTCTACCGCTACGACAGGGCTGTCCGCATGGGGCCTCAAATTCTGCGTCTGCGGCCGGCCGCCCATTCCCGGACCCGACTGCTTTCCTACTCCCTTCGCGTTTCGCCCGAACCCCACTTTCTCAACTGGATTCAGGACCCTTACGGAAACTTCTTGGCTCGGGTGGTCTTTCCCGATCTGGTGAAGGAGTTTCGGGTCGAGGTAGACCTTGTCGCCGACCTGGCCGTCTACAATCCTTTTGATTTCTTTCTTGAGCCGGAAGCCGAGACCTGGCCCTTTATTCTCCCCGCGGCCTTGGCCGAAGACCTCGCCCCCTACCGGGCAACTGGGGAACGCGCCGGTCGCTTCGACGCCTATTTGGAGGAGTTTGACCGCTCAGCGGGACGGCGGACGATTGATGTTCTAGTCGCGCTCAACCAGAAGGTGGCCTCCGACGTCTCCTACACCGTCCGCATGGAAGCCAACGTCCAGAGCCCCGAAGAAACCTTGAAATTGGGGAGCGGGTCGTGCCGCGACTCGGCCGTCCTTTTGGTGGAGGTGCTCCGCGCCTTTGGTTTTGCCGCGCGCTTTGTGTCTGGCTACCTGCTCCAACTGGTGCCCGACAAGAAACCCCTGACCGGTCCCCCGGGGCCCGACCGGGATTTCACCGACCTTCATGCCTGGGCCGAGGCCTACGTTCCCGGAGCGGGGTGGATCGGCCTCGACGCGACGTCGGGCTTGCTCGCCGGCGAGGGTCACATTCCCCTGGCGGCGACCCCGAGGCCAGGTGGCGCGTCGCCGGTCGAGGGCGCGCTGGAACCCTGTCAGGCAACGTTTCACCATGAGATGACCCTCAGCCGGCTGGAGACAGGGCCCCGCCCGCTGAAACCCTGGGCCGGCGAGGCCGCTGGTGGCCGAGCCGCGCTCGACGCCGTGGGGCACGCGGTCGACAGGCGGTTGGAGGCCTTGGGTTTGGGATTGACGATGGGCGCCGAGCCGACGTTTGTCTCTGAAACCGACAGAACGGGGGCCGAGTGGAGTTCGGATGCTAGTGGTCCGACCAAGAAGGCCAAAGCCTGGGAACTGTTGCGCGGCCTGAAGAGCCGCTGGGCTCCCGGTGCGCTCGTGCATACAGCTCAGGGCAAATGGTACCCCGGAGAGAGCCTTCCCCGGTGGGCTCTCTCGTGTTTCTGGCGGCTAGACGGCAAGCCTCTCTGGAAGGACGCCTCGCTGTTGGCCGACGAGAGCCTTGACTACGGATTCACCGACGACGACGCCCGAACCTTTCTTGAAACGCTGTGCGACGTGCTGGGCGTTGATCGGCAATACATCATTCCCGCGTATGAAGATCCGTTTCATTTCTTGCAGATCGAGCGCGGCCTGCCGGTCAACCTAGAGCCCGGCGACTCCAGGCTGGCCGACGCCGAAGAACGCGAACGGCTGGTTCAGGTCTTCGACCGGGGGCTCGACAAGCCCTCGGGTTTCGTCATCCCCCTCCAAAAGGGGAGTTGGAAGAGCGGCCCCTGGCCGCTTCGCGGGAACCGACTTGTCCTGATTCCCGGAGATTCTCCTATCGGCCTGCGCCTTCCCCTCGACTCTCTACCGTGGGTTCCCCCCGAAGAACGCGATGCCTGGTTTCCCGCCGATCCCCAGCAGGCGGTCTTCGGGGCCTTTCCCCAGCCGTCGCGGCAGGCCATCAACGAGGCTTCGCCCCAGAAACTGAGTCCCCAGGCCCTCCCCGAGATCAACCCGCCTTCGGCCCCCGGAGACCCCTCGGCGTTTGTGGTGAGGACCGCGCTCTGTGTTCAACAGAGGGGCGGCGCCCTGTACATGTTCTTTCCTCCCATGCGCACCGCCGAAGATTGGTTTGCCCTGGTGGCCGAGATCGAGGTCGCCGCGGCGAGGCTTGGATTTCCCGTCGTCCTGGAAGGCTATCAACCGGCGTTCGACCCCCGCTTGGGACAACTTCAAATCACCCCGGACCCCGGTGTCATCGAGGTGAACCTTCCCCCGGCAGCCAACTGGGACGCTTGGTCGAGGCAGTTGCAGGATCTTTACGCCGAGGCCGCGACGGTGGGGTTGTCGGCCGAGAAGTATTTGCTGGGAGGTCAGGTTGTCGGATCGGGAGGCGGATGCCACTGGGTTCTGGGTGGTCCCACTCCAGCCGAAAGTCCCTTTCTGAAGCGGCCCGATCTGCTTCGTTCGTGGGTCGCGTTCGTCAACCATCACCCAAGCCTGTCGTACCTGTTCGCGGGGTTGTTTGTGGGAGCCACGAGTCAGGCGCCGAGGCCCGACGAGGCGCTTCCTCAAAGCCTGCACGACCTGGAGTTGGCGTTTTCCGAGGCTGATCGTCTTGGCGGGGAAGTCAGCCCCTGGCTGGCCGACAGGATCTTCCGTCACCTCTTGACCGACGGAACGGGAAACACCCACCGTACTGAAATCTGCATCGACAAGCTGTTCTCCCCCGACAGCGCGGGCGGACGACGCGGACTTGTCGAGTTCCGCAGTTTTGAGATGGCTCCTCACGTCGATCTGGCTCTTAGCCAGAGTCTGTTGCTCCGCGCGCTGACCCTCACCTTTCTCGAGGATCCGTTTCGACTCCCGCCGGTTTCATGGGGGAACGCGCTGCGTGACCGCTGGATGCTTCCCGAATTTCTGAACAGCGATCTTGAGGAAGTGCTCCGGCGTCTCGACGGCGCTGGACTTGCGGTTCCCCGTGAGCCGTTTCAGGCGCACCACGAGTTTCGGTTCCCGGTTCTGGGAACCTTGAACTGGGACGCAATGGTCATCGAATTAAGGCAGGCCCTGGAGCCCTGGCCCGTGCTGGGGGAGGAGGCCGGAGCCGGCGGCACGGTCCGCTACGTCGACAGTTCGGTCGAACGCGTTCAGGTCAAGGTCACGGGCTGGAATCCGGCGCGCTACGCCCTGGCTTGCCGGGGGCGTCAGGTTCCCCTGCAGGCGACCTCGCAAGAGGGCGTCGCCGTGGCCGCCATCAGGTTCAAGGCCTGGACCCTGCCCAAAGGGCTCCACCCGACGCTCAAGGCCGATGGAACCTTGGTGATCGATGTGGTCGACCTTTGGAACCACCGCGTCGTCGCCGGATGTACCTTCCACGTAGACCATCCCGCGGGCCGGAACTACGAACAGCCGCCGGTCAACGCCTTCGAAGCCGAGTCGCGCCGTTCGGCACGTTTTGAGGCCGGTGGCCACACTCCGGGGCCGCTCAAGCGTCTCCCCATCCTTGTCGTCGATCCTGAATTTCCCCATACTCTCGATGTGAGGGGGATTCCCGCCCGGTGACCGTCCGCGACCATTCCTCAGTCTTCTCCCGCATGGCCCCCGCTGAAATCAACGCTTTCATCGCCCGAAGCCGAGCCTCGCTTCTCGAGCTGGGCCAGGGGCAAACGACTTCAGAAGCCGGCGCCGACCTCGACCCGATGCCGCTTTGGCTTTCGGCCGAGGAGGGGCGATTGCTGGCCAGGGGAGCGGCTCAATGGGGAGAACTCCTCACGACGGCCTACCATTCGGTTTGGAGAGACAACTCTGGGTTGTTGCCCGACCGGGTGCTCTGGGAAGACGCCCACGTAGACCCAGGCTTTTTCTCGCTCCTTCCGTCAGGACGCGAACCCCTGACCCTTGTCGGGCTCGACCTGGAAAAACTCGTCGGCGGAACGTGGGCTGTACGCTCGGTGATCACAGGAATCCCCCGAGGTCTTGGGTTCGCCGTCGAGAACCGCATCGTTCACAAGAGGATCTTAGGCAACCGTCTTCCGCGGGTGCAGGTTGACCGCCTGGCACCCTTCTTTCAGACCTTGAAGGACCAATGGTCCGCCTCGGCCCTTCATCATCAGGAGGAACCCTCCGTCATGGTCTGGACCGCCGGACCCGCCGACCGCCACTACTTCGAACACGTCTGGCTAGCCCGGTACTTCGGCTACCCCCTTGTTGAAAGCCGTGACCTGACTGTGCGGGGCGGCCGCGTGTTTCTCAAACTGCTTGGCGGACTGCAGGTCGTCGATGTTCTTGTCCGTATGGTCGGCGACGCCCACCTGGATCCGCTTTCCGGAAGCGGAAGTCTCGAAGGTGTAGCGTCGCTATTGAACGCCGTTCGCGACGGGGCCGTTCACGTGACCAACGCACCCGGTAGCGATCTTTTGGAACACCCCGCCGTCTTTGCCCATTGGGGTGCCGCGGTTCGTGCTCTGGGTTGGTCGCTGGACCTTCCTCCCACCGAAGGACTCGAAACGGCAAACGAGCCGTTTTGGGACGGACAGGCCTGGATTCCCCGTCCGTACTCGCTGAGGGTCTTCACGGTTCGCACCCGCGAAGGCTGGGAACTGCTTCCTGGCGGTTTGGCGCAGGCGGGCGGCGCGTACAAAGACGTCTGGGTCGTCGCCGAAAAGGCCGTGCCCTTTGTCTCGCTGCTCCCCCAAAAGGAAAAACCCAGCGAAATCCACAGGTCAGCCGACCTACCCAGCCGAGTGGCCGACGACTTGCACTGGCTGGGCCGCTACGCCGAACGGGCCTGGGTCGACCTGAGGTTCCTTGAGAAATTCTGCGATTTGGCCGAAGCCGGCGTCGAGGACGGCGTTGGCACCGCGCCGCTGGAAAAGGTGGCCGACCTGCTTGAATTGCGCAGCCCGGAACTCGGAGAATCGGGCGTCGGGCACTGGCGTCTGTGGACTGACCTGACGGCGCTTGAGGGGGTCTCGCGAAGGGTCAGGGACAGGCTGAGTCTCGAGACGCACCGGATCATTGGCCGGTTTTCGCAGGGTCTCGACCCCGAGCTGCCTCTGCGCGAACGGCTTGAACGCGTCGGCCTGCTTCTGGCGGCGTTGACGGGATTGACCTTGGAGAACCTCACCCGCGGTCCCGGATGGCTCTTCCTCGACATGGGCCGCCGCATCGAAAGAGCCGCGCTGGTCACCGAGGCGGCCCGCGCCTTTGTCTCGCTGCGTCCTTCCGACGGTGTCTTGGGACTCTTGCTCGAACTCTTCGATTCCGGGATGACCTACCGGGCCCGCTACCGTCTGGCGCCCCAGCTCGGTCCTGTCCTCGACCTGCTGCTCCTGGACGAGGCCAACCCGCGGTCGCTGGCGTTTCAGGTAGTCCGCCTCAGCGACCACGTTGCCCAGTTGCCCCGCGGCGACCGCAAGGCTTACCGCTCGGAAGAGGAGAGGGCCGTCCTGGACCTGCTGACCCGCATCCGGCTCAGCGACGCCGGTGACTGGTCGCTTGAAAAATCGAGTTCTCTGACAAGTTTTTTTGACGCCGTGGAGGCCGATCTGTCACGGTTGTCCGAGGCCCTGCTTCAAGGCTACCTGGCCAAGGTGGAAATTCTCTCGTCTCTGCAGGCTCGAAAGAGGCTGGAGCCGTGACCTACCGCATCCGTCATCGGACGGTTTACCGCTACACGCATCCGGCCTCGCTCTCGTACAACGAACTGTGTCTTCGCCTTCGGCCGGTTGGGCATCAGTCGGTTCTTGAGGAATCCAGCGTCTTGGACCCCGAACCCGAATCGCGACGTGAAAGGGTGGACTTTTTCGGAAACCGCTGGTTGTCGGTCCATTGGGAGAAACCCCTGACCCGCCTTTCGCTAGAATTTGTTCATAAGGTTGAGGTGGCCGACCCCTTTCCCTGGGGACTTCCTGCCAGTCCGACCGTGGTCGAAGTCAGGGAGGCGGCGGGCCAGGCCTTGCGCGATTCCGCCAAGACTCCGTTCGGGTTCGCCTCGTCGTTTGTTCATCGCAGTCCGTTGTTCGAATCCTACGGAAGGGAACTATTTCACGACCAGACCCCGTTTCTGAACGCCGTCATGACGCTCACGCTCAAGATCCGCGACGAGTTCGAGTATTCTCCGGCCGCAACCACAGTCTCGACCCCCGTGGAAGAGGTGGCGGCCACTCGTCGCGGGGTTTGCCAGGACTTCGCCCACTTTGCGCTGAGCGTCTTGTGCAGTTTGGGGTTTGCCTGCCGTTACGTTAGCGGGTATCTGAACACTATGCCTCCGCCAGGGCACGCCAAGATCCGGGGCGCCGACGCCAGCCACGCGTGGATTTCTGTCGCCTGTCCGGGAGTGGGCTGGGTCGATTTCGACCCGACCAACGGACTTTTGGTCCGCGACGGCCACATCTGTTTGGCCTGGGGCCGCGACTACGGCGACGTGGCGCCGCTCAAGGGCGTGGTTCTTGGTGGCGGCGGGCAGAAGCTGAGCGTTGAGGTGGATGTCGACCCATGTTGAATGTGGAATTCCTTCTCAAGGAGTTGCGGGAGGGCCGAATGATCTCCGACCGGAAATTCGACGAACTCTACCCCACCGAAGTGCGCGTGCACTCGAAGGTCCACTTCACCCCTGTCAAAGTTGCCCTCAAAGCCCTGGATTGGGTGGGCTTCGATTCTGGGCTGCGGGTTCTCGACGTCGGGTCCGGCTGCGGCAAATTCTGTCTGATCTTCGGTGCCTCGGGGCGCACAAAGGTGACGGGGATCGAACAGCGTCCGTTCCTCCACGAGGCTGCGGTCGCTGCTGCGGCGAAACTGGGGCTGACCAACGTCACCTTCGTATGCGGCCGGATGGAAGACCTCGACTGGGCCGAGTTCAACACCTTCTACTTTTTCAACCCGTTCTACGAGAGGATTGCCTACCGCAAAGGCATTGACGACCGCACCCCTCCCCACGCCGCCCTTTTCTTTGAGCATTTGAAGGCGGTCAAAGAGAAACTGGCCGCGGCGAAAAGCGGTTCAAGGGTGCTTACCTATCACGGGCTCGGGGGAAGGCTTCCTTCGGATTGGTTGCTTGTGCGAACCGAGGACATCGGCACCGACGAGCTGCAGTTGTGGGTCAAACCGTGAAGACCAACGTCATCCGCCTGCTCGAAGCCGAAGGGATAGCGCACAAAGTCCATTCCTACCCCGTGGACGAAGACTTCGACGCCGCGGAGGCGGCCCTCAAGATAGGTGTGAAGCCCGAGAGGGTTTTCAAGACCCTTGTGGCCTCGGGCGGCGGTACTGTCTTTTTGGTGTTCTGTCTGCCGTCAGTCTTCGAGCTGGATCTTCGCCGGGCCGCCGAGGCCAGCGGCTGCCGACGGGTTGAACTGATTCATCGGGATCAGCTTCAGTCCCTCACAGGCTACCTGAGGGGCGGTTGCAGTCCGTTCGCCATGAAGAAGGCTTTTCCGACGTTTGTGGAGGAGACGGCCCAGCTTTTTTCTACAATTCTGGTCAGCGCCGGGCTTCGCGGTTTGCAGGTCGAACTCTCTCCCGTCGACCTGTTGCGGTTGGGAACCCGTCTTCTGCCCCGGATGGAGCTGGCCTGTCTGGCCTGAACGGGGTCCCTCTTGTTCAATTGAGGAGCGTTTCTGACAGAGCGCTCCAAGGCTGGGTCTCGGCCTCGGTGAGGAACACGGGAGCAGGGGCAACGGCAGGTGTGAGCGGCGGTTCCGACAGGCACGCAGCCAGGACTAGGATGTAGGTCAAGGCCAACAGGACTTTGGTTTGTCTCATGGCGACCCTCCTGTCCTTAAGGTAACACAATAAGAAAATTCGTCAAGATTTTAATAATCGAGTTTATTCTTCCTTAATAATTCAGTGTTCACCGAGGCGGGCTCATGATATTCTGAAACTTGGGGGGCGGCATGAAGCTATTGGTCGTCGAAGACGAGGCGGGAATCCGGGACTTACTGGTCCGCGGCTTGACGGAAGACGGGCACGAGGTCGAAGGAACCTCCACCGCCGAGGAGGCCATGCAGTTGGCCACCCAGGGGTGGTTCGAAGGCTACCTTCTCGACGTCATGCTTCCAGGCCTTTCGGGGAACGATCTGTGCCGGTGGCTTCGGGATCAAGGCGTCAAGGCTCCCATCCTCATGCTAACGGCGCGTTCTGGCCTCGCCGACAAGGTGGGTGGTCTCGACGCCGGCGCCGACGATTACTTGACCAAACCTTTTGAGGTCGCCGAGGTCAAAGCTCGGCTACGGGCCCTTTCCCGCAAGGCTCAGGGGTACCCTCGGCCCGAAATGGTGGTTGCTGATCTTGTCGTCAATCCCAATACCCGAACAGCGCGCCGGAGGAACGAAGACCTTGAGCTGTCGAAGAAGGAATTCGCGCTCCTGGAATACTTGGTCAGGAACAAGGGCCGTCTAGTGACCCGTGCGATGATCGCTCAGGCTGTCTGGAATTCGGAAACCAGTCTGTACACCAATGTGATCGATGTCTTTGTCGCCTACCTGCGCAAGAAGGTTGATGGCGAGCGTTCGCCGCGGCTCATCCACACGGTGCGGGGCAAGGGGTTCCTCGTCTCGGAAACGGAGCCGGTGAAGGGGCTATGAACCGGCTCTCGATCACTACCAAGCTCTTCCTGGCGTTTTTGGGCCTCTTGGTCCTCGCTCTGGGGCTTTTGGGGATCCTTTCGACGTTTTGGTTCATCAGGCAAGAATCCTCGAACCTCGACCAGTTTCTGGTGGCCGAAGAACAAACGGTGGCCAACCGGCTCGAGGGTATCGTCGAGGGTCTGACGTTTGACGGCAGGCCCAACCCCCAAGAGGTTCGCCAAGCCCTCCGGCGTGACCTCAAGGATTTCCTTTCCTCGCGCTTGAACCGCCCGATTCCCTACAAGACAACTCTTCTAATTTTTGACTCTTCGGGGCAGATCCTGGCGCAATCCAACCAGGCCCTCAACCTGGAGGGACTGCCGCCCAGCCTGAAACCCGGCGAGTTTCTGTTGGAGGATGTGCGCGACCGCGGGCCCGCGTACCGGGTCATCACGGCCTCGGTCTCGTTCGGCACCGGAGGTCCTGGTGCGTTTCGCATCGCCTGCCTTCTGACCAGCCTCGACGCCCCCGTGGTGAGCTTTCTCACGAGCCTGCTTGTGGTGCTTGGGGGGAGTCTTGTGCTGTTTTCGATTTTGGGTGCGGGCCTAATCGGACGAACACTTCGCCCGGTCCGGTCGATGGCCTTGGTGGCCAGTCAGATTTCCGAACAGAACCTGGCCGCACGGATTCCGTTGCCCCCGGGCAAGGACGATCTGTCCAGGCTGGCCGAGACTCTGAACGGCCTCTTGAGCCGGTTGCAGGCTGACTACGCCTTTCAGGAAAGGCTGGTGAGCGAGCTGACCCACCAGCTCAAGACGCCTCTGACGATTCTGAGGGGCCGCAACGAGCTGGGACTGACCACCTTGCGCAGCGCCCCTGAACTGAAGGAACTTGTCGAGGATAACCTGTCGGACATCGACGGCCTGGTGAACCTTCTCAACGCGCTTCTCGAACTGGCCCGGTACGACAGCCGGATTGACCGGCTCCGCACTGTACCGGTCGAACTGCGCAAGCTCGTCGAACAGCTCAAAGACGAGCTGGCCCCGCTGTGGCAGTCGAAGAACCTCGAGCTCCGTGTGGAGGGTGGACCCCTGACCGTGGAGGCCGACCCCGAGGCGTTGCGGCAGATCCTCACCAATCTCTACGACAATTCCTGGAAATTTGCCCCTGCTGGAACCATCATCGTGACCAAGCTGGAAGCCGGAGCTGGTCAAGCCTTCGTCACGGTTTCCAACGCGGGTCCGCCAATTTTGGACGAAGACCTTGAACGGATCTTCAAACGGTTCTTCCGATCGGCGAGCGCCGTACCGCAACCGGGGTCGGGCCTGGGTCTGAGCATTGTGAAGAGTTTGGTCGAACTCCACGGCGGGAAAGTTCGGGCCTTCAATCCCCCCGAAGGTGGTGCCGCCTTCGTCTTTAGCCTTCCCTACGCGTCGAGCCGGTAGCCCAACCCCCAAACCGTCTTGATAAACAGCGGCGCCGCGGTGTCGTCCCCAAGTTTTTCCCGCAATTTTCGAACGTGAACGGTCACCGTAGTTGTGTCACCGTACTGTTCTTTCCAGACCAAGGCGAACACCTCCTCTTTGCTGTACACCCGGCCGGGGTGGGTCATGAAGAGTTCCAACACGTCGAATTCCCGCGGTGAAAGGGTGATCTCCTTGCCGTCCCTCCAAACTCTGCGCGACGTGCGGTTGAGCTCCAACCCCCGCAGCGCCCAGGTCTCAGCCGGTGCGCCTGTTTTGGTCAGCCGGGCGTAGCGGGCCAGGTGAGCCTGGACTCTGGCAGTCAGTTCCGCAGGGCTGAAGGGCTTAGTCACGAAGTCATCGGCGCCAAGGCCCAACGCCTGAACCTTGTCAAAGTCAGTTGAAAGCGCCGACACGACGATCAAGGGAATGTCTCGGGTCTCGCGGATCTGGCGGCAGACGTCGAAACCGGTCAGGCTGGGGAGCATCAAGTCGACCAAGACAAGGTCGAAGAGGCCTGTCTTGGCCGCCTCGGCGCCCCGCATGCCGTCGGACTCCAGAGTGACCGAAAAGCCAGCGGCCTCAAGGTAGTCCTTCTCCAACTCGGCGATGGCCTGGTCGTCTTCCATAACGAGGATGCGCTTCATGGCCTGGGCAGCTCCACCACCATGGTCGTGCCTGAACCCGAAGCGCTGCTGGCCTCGACCCGGCCGCCATGGTCAATGACAATGCGTTTGACGATCGCCAGTCCTAGGCCCGTGCCAGGAACCTGGCTCGTCCTCGACCCGTCCTCGCGGTAGAACTGATCAAAGACATGGGGAAGGGACCCCTGGGCGATCCCGATTCCATCGTCGGTCATCGAGATCCGGTAGAGGTCGTTTACGGCCTCTACCCGCCAACTCCAGTTTACCAAGTCGGCCTTTCGGAACTTGATCGTGTTTTCGGCAAGGTTGGTGAACACCCGCCTCAGGCGGGCCGGGTCGCCGTACACCGACAGCGGGCCTTCGGGCAAAACCGGATCGGGGCCCGTCAGGCCTTGGGGACGGCCCTCGAGTAGCAGCTCCTTCCAGAGGTCGGCCAAGAACACTCCAAGATCGAAATTCTGGAACTCGTAGGGAAGGGTTCCCAACTCCAAGCTCGAAAAGAAAAACAGCTCGTCGGTGCGCCGGTCGAGCTCGCGTGCCTTTGAGGCGATCACCTCAAGGTACTGCCTCTGTTTTTCGGGTGTCGCCGCCACGCCGTCCAGAATCCCTTGAACGTAGCCGTTGATAGCGGTCACGGGCGTCTTCAGGTCGTGCGCGATATGCGCGATCAGGTCGCGCCTGTCGGCCTCGTAGCGTTCCCGCAGATGGCGGTTCTCCTCAAGACGCTCACGCATGGTTTCAAAACCGTGAAAAAGAGGGGCCAACTCGTCTCGGCCCTGATAGGGGGCATGGGGTGAAAGGTCTCCGCCGGAGATCCGGGCAGCGGCGTCCTGCAGCCGTTTGAGGGGCCGGAACAGGCTTCGTCCCACCAGCCACGTGAGCAGAATTCCCACAAGAAGGGTCGAAGCGAAGAAGCCCGTGAGCAGAATGACAGATAAGGTTTGGACGGCGTTGTTCCAGGGTTGGGTGATCCAAAGCAGAAACACGCTCAGTTTCCTTCCCCCGGCCAACGGGTAGTCCCACTGTCCCAAGAGGCGAAACCGCTGGGCAATGGGAGTTCGGGGAGGGAGGCCCCCTTCGAGCGTACCGTAGGCCGGAAGCGCTCCGAAAGCCGTGGGGTCACCCAAGTCGGTGCTCGAGAACAGAAGAGCGCTATCGAGCCTCACCGCCAATCCTGCATCGTTACCCGTCAAGGCGTCGTCGAGGTCCGACCAGAAGTTCGGGTCCTGCAACCGGTCGGGGTGGCTCAGAGTCTCGACGTTGATCCGCCTGAGGGTGGTTTGGACAAGCGAAAGCATCTGGCGGGTGGGGAGGGGGCGATGGGCTCCCATGGCGCTTTGCCAAGGCCACAAGAACCGAAAGGCCGGTCCCGGGCCCGTACCCTCCTGCACAAAGGAAAGCAAGACAGCGTTGAGGAGGATCACCAAGGCTAAAGGGAGAAGCACCATGGCCACGTTGGAAAGCAGCAAGCGGCCTCGTACAGTCATGAAGGGATTGTAGCAGTACAATGCACTCCATGAAAGCCTTCCTTTCCGACATGGATGGGGTCCTCTACCGGGGGGCCACTCTGATTCCCGGAGCTCTGACCTTTGTGGAGCGCCTGAAGTCCCAAGGCGCCAAGTTCCTTTTTCTGACCAACCACTCTGGGGTGACGCCTCTGGACTTGGTGGAGAAGCTGGCGCGGCTGGGCATCCCCGACTTGGAGCCCCGGCACTTTCTGACGGCCGCCCGCACGGCGGCGCTCTTTGTAAGCCGCCAGAGGCCTGGTGCCCGCTGCCATGTTTTAGGGGAACCCGCGCTGAGCGCCGAGCTCGAAGCCGCCGGACTGGTGGTAACCGACATTAATCCCGAGTACGTGGTGGCCGGCAAGACGCGGGACTTTGACTTTGACCGCCTAAAGAAGGCTGCCACGTTTTTGGCCGCGGGGGCCCGCTTCATTGGAACCAACCCCGACAAAGCCGACCCTGTCGAAGACGGCCTCGAGCCCGCCGCTGGAGCCATTCTGGCTGCGCTCGAGGCCGCCACCGGCAAGAAACCCTTCGTTGTGGGCAAACCCAACGCCTTGATGATGCTCATCGCCCGTCAGCAACTGGGCTCCCACTCGAGCGAGACCGTCATGATCGGCGACCGCATGGACACCGACATCGTCGCCGGTCTGGAAGCGGGCATGACCACGTGCCTTGTGCTGTCAGGGGTAACCCGCCGTGAGGACCTCGACCAATACGCCTACCAGCCGGACGCGATCTACGAACACGTCGGGCTGCTTCCCATCGAGGAATTCTAGGTCCGGTCGCCTCAGCCGTATTTCGTGAATTCGGAAACCCCGATTCTTTCAAAGCGTAGCGAGGACAGGTTTTTGCGCGGACAAAGCCTGCCGCAGTAGCTTTGAAAGGATCGGCTAGGGCTTGCCCCAGAGGTCGACGCCTATCCATTGAGTCGGATCGGCCATGTCCTGGGCAATCATGCCAAGGTTGACCTTGGCCGTCATCTCGGCGACCATCCAGTTCGTGTTGTCGAAGGGAAATCGTGCGCCGGAACCGGGTAGATCCAATGCCGCCATGGCGTGGCTGTAGGGGGCACTCACCATCAAAATCCCCTTCACCCCGAGTTGTTCCATCAGGGCCAGGTAGACCAAGGCCAGACTGTCGCAGTCTCCCGCGTGGCTCTTGAGGGTCTGCCACGGAGGGGCGACGGCGTAGATGCCGGGTTTTTGAAAATAGCTGAATGACTGCAGCCAGCTGAGCACCGTTTGCGGCAACGCTTCGGGCGAGACTTTCTTCTGGGCGACTTGGGCCTGCCAGTACGCTGACAACGGAGTCAGGCTCGAGTACAGATCGCGGTAGATCTGGCGGTAGAACCGGCTCCAGCCGGGAGCGACGAGGTTCTGGTTGGTGAATTTCGCGCCGACCTGCGCCATAAGAAGACGCGTTTCCCGTTCCACCGTGGCCTGGATACCCTCGTCCCGGTCCAGATTGTAGGTCAAAACGAAGGGCGAGGGGAGGCCGCCCAGTTCCTTCTTGTCGAGTTTGGGCGGGTTGGCGGTTCCCTGGAAGAACGCGCTGAGCGGACCCGGCTCGTGACGTCCGTCGGTCCCCAGAGCCAAAGAGTTGAGCGCCGAGATCAGCACGTCGACGGCCTTTTCGTAGTCGGTCGCCGGCGTGTACGCGAGGGCTGAAATCCAACTGGAACCCGCGTCGGCCACGAGCGCCCAACCCCGGGCTTCCACAGGTCCGGCGGTGAAGGTCAGATCACCCAGCCAGGTCGGCTGGTCGTTCCAAGTGAAGCTCTGTTCGTCGCCTTTGGCCTTGAGCCGGGTCTTCAGGTCGGCGACCTTGTCGGTCAGGACCTTCTGATCGCCCTTGTCCTGGCTGAAAATTTCGAGAATGATTCTCCGTCCCGGATCGGTCATGACAAAGTGCTCGGGTGTCGGATCTTCCACGAAGGTCCATCCCTCTGGCGGATCGACGTAGAAATCTCGGGTTTGGGACCAAATGACAGCGGCGGAAGGGCCTCCCAGGGCGGCGAGAAGACCGAGAACCAGGACAAAAAAGAGGTTTCGCATGGTTTTTTATCGGCAGAAGGACGAGCTCGCCGTACCTTTGCTCGAAGGGTCCGTCGAACACTATCTGCGCGGCAGGACTTCTACCGCTTAGCCTCTTCCAGTTCCCCCGCAACGCGTTCCCATTTTTCATGGAGTTCGGTTTGGAGGAGGGTGTTTGCCGTCAGATCTGCCTGAACTTGCTTGGCGCGGACGCCGTCGCTGTAGACGGCAGGATCGGCCATTTGGGCCGACAACGCCGCGTGGGCCGATTCGAGGGCCCCCAGATCGCCCAACAGGGCTTCCTCTTCGCGTTCGAGCTTGCGAATCAAGGTCTGGCGCCGTTTGGTCTCCTCACGGTCACTTTGACTCGTGGAAACTGGCGTTTCTGGGGCCAGTCGCACGGTTCGGATATCCGCGGAGCCGGTTCCTCCGTCGCTCCCGGACAGAACTGAATCTGGTGAGTCCGAACTGATCTTTTCGTGGTACTCGGCCCAGCCGCCCAGATGCAGACGGTGCCCTTCCGGGCGCAACTCCAACACTTTCTGAGCCAGTTGCGTGAGGAAGTACTTGTCGTGGCTCACGACGAACACGGTTCCTTCGAACTGTTCCAGCGCCTCCAAAAGAACATCTTTTGAGGCCAAGTCCAGGTGGTTGGTCGGTTCGTCGAGGAGAAGGAGGTTGGCCGGCCGCAAGAGGAGCTTCACGAGGGTGAGGCGGTTCTTCTCGCCTCCCGACAGCACCGAGGTCTTCTTGAACACGTCGTCGCCCCGGAACAGGAACGATCCGAGCAGGTCGCGCAGTCGGGGAACCATCGAGGTCGGTGCGTCGGCTTCCACTTCGTCGAGCACACTTTTGCCGGGGTCCAGGTCTTTCTCGTGGTCCTGACTGAAATAGGCCGTCTTGATGTCCGTTCCCCATTTGAGACCACCCTCGAAATGATGATCCTGGCCCGCGAGGATGCGCATCAAGGTGGACTTGCCGGCACCGTTGCGGCCGGCTACAGCGATTTTCTCACCCCGAAGGAAGGTAAAGTCGAGGTTGCGAAGCACCTGATGGTCTGCGTAGCGTTTGCCCAGTCCGGTGAGTTCGAGCGCGATCTTGCCCGAATGAGGCGCTGGCGGAAACCTGAAGTGCATGGGCACGAGCGTCTCAGGAACCTCCACCCTTTCGAGCTTGTCCAGGGCCTTGACGCGGCTCTGCACCCCCGACGCCTTGGTGGCCTGCGCCCGGAAGCGGTTGATGAACGCCTCTTGTTTTTCAATCTCGACCTGCTGGAGTTTGTACGCTTCTTCTAGCTGGGCAATTTCAAGGCGGCGCCGGGTTTCATAGGCGGAGTAGTTGCCCTTGTACGAGGTCAGGCGTCCGCGGAAGATCTCGACCACCTCGCCAACGACCGCGTCGAGGAAGCCCCTGTCGTGACTGACCAGCAGGAATCCGCACTCGCTGGCTTTCAGAAAGCCTTCGAGCCAATCCTTGGCCTCGATATCGAGGTAGTTTGTCGGTTCGTCCAGCAACAGCAAGTCCGGGTTTTCCAAGAGGCAGCGACCCAGGGCAACGCGCATTTGCCATCCTCCGGAAAAGGTCGAGGCGGGTCTGTCGAGTTCGGCGCTCGAAAACCCCAAACCGCGGAGGGTGTGCTCGACGGTCTCGCGGCGCTGGTACCAGCCGGAAGCCAGCAGTTCCTCCTGCATCTCATGGTGGCGGATCAGGGCCTTCTCCGCTTGCGCGGGTGGGAGGGCCTCAACCCCTGTGACAAGCTCGTGCATTTGCGCCTCGAAACGACGCCACGGCTCAAAGGCCTGTTCGGCCTCTTGAAAGACAGTACCCGAGCCTAAAAGGATGCCCGACTGCGGCAAGTAGGCAATCCGGGTTCCCTCGGGAATAACCACACGTCCGACGTCGGGTTCCTGCAATCCTGCCATGATGCGCAGCAGGGTCGTCTTGCCCGAACCATTGGACCCGGCAAGCGCCACCTTCTGACCCGGGTGCAAGGTGAAGCCGACTTGATTGAGGATGTCGCGGTCGGCGAACGCAAGGCTGACGTTTTGAAGTTGCAGAAACGGCATGGGAGCTAATCCTGGAAGGTGAAGAAAAGTGAAAGGCCGCTGCTGGTTTCGTGGATCACCGTTTGCTTCAGAGGATCAAGGTCGTTGGGCGAGGCGGGAAGCATTTGAAACCCATCCTTGAGGAAACGGTACAAGAAGATCTGCGTGGTGCCGCCCTGTTCGGGTCCGAACTGAAAGCGGACGGCCCGGAACTCGTCAAAAAGGCGCTTGTCCTTGAACCAATCGAAGGCGATCTGTCCGTGGCCGACGGTGATATTCGGCAAAGCGGTCTGATAACCTTCCCAAGTGAAGGTGCCCTCGGGGGTGATTTTGATCGTGCCGTAGGTCGGACTGGTGAGGGTCTTTCCCCGGTTCAGAATTTCAGTCAGTTTCTGCTGACGGTTAGCCAGCTCACGGCTGATGACCGTTCCGACGTTTTCATCGATTAAGGCCAGGGGCACAGCGCGGTCCTTGCCCTGGTAGGTGAACGAGAGCACAATTTTCGAGCCCTCGGCGTTGGAAAACTGCACCTTGACCTGGTTGGGTCCGCCAAAGGAATAGGTCGAGGAATCGAGCTTCTTGGCCGCGTCGATGGGCAACTGAAGTCTCTCGTCCGGGGTTCCGGCGGTTCCCGGAAGCACCACCAAAAAGGCCGGCGGCGAGGCGACGGCCCTCAGGCCGGCGTCGGGACGAAAAACGGCAAGATTGATGCGGTCCTGTTCCATCTGGGCCAGCATGTCGTCGGGGTACCACGATTGAGCGAGCACCGACTGCACCATCTGATCGCCCGGTCCGCTCCCCTTGATCTGCCTGACTTCGCCGACACCGTGAACAACGATGCTCAAGTAGTAGTCGAAGACCCAGCCGGAGTAGCCGTCTCGTGTCAGAATCTGCACCCACGACCCGTCAAGGTTTCCTTCTTTTACCCGCGGACGGTTGCCGACGAGCACCTTGACTTCTTCTTTGTCGCCAAGTTTGTAGACCCGATTCGAGTTGGCGTCGGGCGCTTCCCTCACCGGCAACCCTTGTTTGCCAGAGATCGCCCAGGTGTCTTTGACAGGAGCGAAGGCGTCTTGAAATGCCTTGGCTTCGGCCTCGTTGCCAAAGGCTTTGATCCTCCACTGATCGATCTCGAAGGCGCCACCGCCCTCGGGGCGTTCGACTTTGAAGTTCTTGCGGATCCGGCTCGCCTCCCAAACCCAAACAGCCTCGCCGTTCTTGACAGCCGCTCCGTCGGGGGCCCAGACGACGACCCCGGTGGCCATGCGGCCGAAGCCACAGGAAGACAGCAACAACAGGCCCGCCAAAGACAGCATCCAGGCGCACAAAGGAGATCGGGAACATCGGTCCATCATGCCGCTGATTCTAGCAGACCTCGGCTCCGCTTGCCAATGGAAGCCAATACGCATACCATGGGCGCTATGGCCAAACTTTGGCAGAAGAACATCACGCTCGACGCCTTGATTGAGAGTTACACCGTCGGCAAGGACGACGAGCTCGACCAGCAGCTGCTTCCAGCCGACGCCCTGGCCTCGATGGCTCAGGCCCGACAACTGGCCAAGATAGGGCTCCTTTCCGTCGGGGAGGCCGATGCCTTGGTCGCCGAGCTCGGACGCATCATCACCGATTGGAAGGCAGGAACGTTTCGGGTCCTGCGGTCCGACGAGGATTGCCACACGGCCATCGAGAACCGGCTGACCGAGAAGCTGGGTGAGGCCGGCAAGAAAATCCACACGGGCCGGTCTCGCAACGACCAGGTCTTGACCGCTCTGCGCGTGTTCGGCCGAAGCCGTCTGGAGCTCGTGCGGGGTAGTGTTTTGGCGCTGGCGGAGGATCTTGTCAATTTTGCCGAGGCGAACAAAAACGTTCCCATGCCCGGGCGAACGCACATGCAAACCGGAATGCCTTCGTCGGTCGGACTTTGGGCCGCCGCCTGGGCCGAGGAACTTCTCGACACTTTGGTGCTCGCCCAGGCCGCGTACACTCTGATTGACAGGAGTCCCCTCGGGTTTGCGGCTGGTTACGGCGTTCCCCTTCCGCTTGACCGGGAATACAGCGCCCAGCTGATGGGCTTCGCGTCTGTCCATCACAACGTCATCGCGGCTAGCCATTCGCGGGGCAAAGGGGAGGCCGTTGTTCTCGACGTTCTCGACCAGATCGGGTTGACCCTCAGCCGCATGGCGCAAGACCTGATCCTATTCTCGCTGCCTGAATTTGGTTATTTCCGCTTGCCGGCCGAGCTTTGCACCGGAAGCAGCATCATGCCCCAAAAGAAGAACCCCGATGCCCTGGAACTGACCCGGGCCAAGAGCGCCACGCTGTCGGCCTGGTCGGCCCAAGTCAAGAACATCCTGCGTAGCCAGCCGTCGGGCTACAACCGCGACCTTCAGGAGACCAAAGAACCCTATTTCCGCGGCCTGGAAACGACGGTCGAAATGCTGGCCATCATGGGGCTCACCATCCGCAAGCTTGAGGTGGTTCCCCAGGCTCTGGAGAGGGCTTTCACGCCCGACATTTTTGCTGCTGACGTCGCCTACGAGTTAGTCCGTCAAGGAATGACCTTCCGCGACGCTTACCGGGAGGTAGGACAGCACCTGAACAGCTTGCAGAACCGCGATGCCAAGAAGACCATCGCGGACCGAACTCACACCGGGAGTGCTGGCAACTTGGGGCTGGAGGCCTTGCGGGCCTCGCTCGAAGACCGACGCCAAGCCTGTGCCGCAGACCGTTCCCGCATCGAGAAGGCGTTCGAATCGTTGGCGGGCGCCGAGATCTTTGGGGCCTCGGGCCTGTGATCTACTTCTTTCAAACCCTGAGCCTCAAGACCCGGTTTCTGGGGGTCCTGTTGTCTTTCCTGTTCGTCTTGGGATTCTGGTGGCTTCTGACCGCGGCGCCTTGGGCGTTGGCCCACTTGAAAGTGCTCAGCCAAGGAGCCGGTCTGCCGAGCTTCGGCTGGGGAGACTCGCCCACGGCGCTGCAAGACCTGTTGGAGCAGTGGGGCGCCGACGGGAAGACGCTCTTTCTGACCCTGCTGGCGCCGACCCTTTTGGGGTTCTGGGTCGCGTCCGGGTTCTTTCTGGCCCTGGCCGCGCTCTACCTCTTGAAGAAGTCCAACCCATCCTCGCCCTGGTACCTGCTGCCCTTGCTTCCCTTGGCCGCGGCGGCCGTCGGGTTTTTGGAAGAGGCCGCCCTGACCGTGGCCGTTCTTCTTCCCGCTCAGGAAACAGACATCGCCGCGTGGGCCGCTAGCCTGCTTGGTACGACACGGGGAACGTTGTTCGGGCTGTCGCTGGCCGCGATCGGTTTGGGCGCGCTGGGAACCCTTGCCCGGAAGGGCCTCGCGCCCAAGGAACCACCGAGAAAACACGACTCCTAGGCCAAGGACTCTTCGTAGGGATCGTAGGCGCACGAGGGTTCCGAAGCAAAAGGATTTCCTGTAACACCATAGGCCCTGGCCCGAGATCCCCCTGAACAGAAGGCCAAATGGCGGCACGCCGAACACTTACCTTCGAGCAATTCAAGTTTCCTCAGGTCGCGGAAGGTCTTGTTGGTTCGATAGATCTGGGCAATCGAGGCTTCCCGGACGTTGCCGCAGGCTATGGGAAGAAAGCCGCTGGGGAAGACCTCGCCTGTGTGGTCGACAAACGCGAACCCGTTTCCCGCGTTGACGGGGCGGGGCGCAACGAGTCTCGCGGCGTGTCCAAACGTCGCGCGGCGTTCGACGTTGTCGTGCTGAACAAACCACCGCCGGTAGTGTTGCCCTTCGGTGACCTTGACAGTAAACGGGGCCGTCAGCGAAAGGCTGTGAATTTGTTCAAACAAGTCTTCGAACTCCTGGGCGGTGCACCCTACAAGGCCTTGACCCCGACCGGTGGGAACCAAGAAGAAGATCTCCCAGAAGATGGCACCCAGATCGGTCACGGTCTGCGCCAGGGCGCCGAAATCTTGTCGGTTCCAAGAGCCCAGCACAGTATTGATTTGCAGGGGGACCCCGGCTTCCCGAATCCAGGCCGACGCTTCCATCACCTTGCTGAAGGTGCCTTCCACCTTGCGAAAATCATCGTGTTGGACGGCCGTGGCGCCGTCGAGGCTGAGCGCCAACTGATCGACGCCCGAATCCCTGAGGCGCAACACCCGTTCCCTGGTCAGCCGCGGCGTGGCGGCCGGTATGGTCGCCATGACCAAACCCTGGCTCTTGCCGTGACGTATCAACGCTTCCAGGTCATCGCGCTGGAGAGGATCGCCGCCGGTGAGGACAAACAGCGGTGTTCCCATAGACGCCACTTCGCTGAGCAGGCGTTTTCCTTCGTCGAGGCTCAGTTCGCGGGAATCGCGGACGTCTTCGGCCGACGCCCGGCAATGAACGCATGCCAAGGAGCAGGCCCGCGTGACCTCCCAGATAACCAGGAGAGGCGCTTGCTGATAATCGACAACCTTCACGAGGACACTCCTTTCTTTCGGTCATAGAGGGCTTGCAGTCCGACGTCTTCGGGAAGCTCGACGCCCATTTCCTTGAGAAAGTCGATGAAGAGATCGAACAGGATCGGGTCGATCTTGTGGAGGGCTTGAAACTGTTCCTTCATGAGCCCAACGGCCTGTGCCGGCGTTAGGACCTTCTTGTACTTTCTCGACGGATCGGTCAACGCATCGTACACGTCGATAATCGCACAAATTTCAACGGGAAGGAAACTGAGCGCCTGTCCAGAGGTGAAGGTTTCCAGCTTGTCGGCGACGCAGCAGACCACCTGGGAAACGGGACGCGGACTTCTGGTTCGTTCCCATCGGCTCAGGCCGTAGCCGTCGGCGTGGTAGAGGTAGTTGTGATGGTCGCCAATGATGCAACGGGCTTCCTCGAATCTTGCTCCATAAGTCCTTTGGAAGAGACCCGACCCGACAACGGGGTGCTGTTTGATTCTGGCTCTGTCGTAGGGAGCGTCATTTTCAAAATAGCTTAGGTCAAGGATCTTTCCGATGTCGTGCATCAGAGCGCCGAGCGCATACATTCTGACCCTGTCAGCCGAGAGATGAGGCAAACGAACCAAATTGTCCGAGGTGGCAAGACTTTCCCCGATTCCGGGGACAAGGTGCCGATAGTCCTCCTTGTAGTACTTAGGAAAGACTTGGCGGATTTTTTGGTCCAGGCCCTTGGTGTGGCAATGGTTGTAGTGAACCAGAAAACTGACCATTGTCGAAAAGACCCGGGTGATGTGGTCGAGGGTGTGACCGTTGCTCATTGACCTAAGACTCTGAAACAGTGTCGAGGCCAACTCTGACTCCTCGATCATGCTGACAACCGAGTCGACGATGGCGACGGTTTCCTCAACAAGTTTTTGGTCATCGGCAGTCAGCCTCGCCTTGTCGAGGTTCATGCTCGCCCGGTTGACCAAAAACGTCAGCCCCGTGATGTCACCGATCATTTTCGCCCGTTCAGCAAGGCTGGCCGTTGACGCCGCTCTCTTCTCAAAATCCTGGCGTCCTGCTGAGAGTTCTTGAACCCGTTGCGTCGGGGTCATGGCCATAAGTTGGTTCCAACGGACAAAAAAGGAGTCTTCGTCATTCGTGAGGACAGTGGGGCCCTTGACGAGGGGCCCAGTGGTCCACTGCCGCGGAAGAACATATTCTCTCGGGTTCCGCTGATCCTCGGTAAGTCCCGCAACTTCTTGGATGGTGACCGCGTTGACTTGAAACTGGTCTCCGGTCTTGGCCTTCACGGCGTAGACCGGAACGTGCGAGTTTTCGAGCCATTTTCTGTTTTCAAGGAGATAGGAAGCCGTCACCAAGGCGAAGGTCTTGGAATCGACGGATTCGATAGCGACTCCGATGCTACTCCAGTTGTCTTGCGTGACTGGCCCCTCTTCATTTTTCGTCTATTTGGCCGTCGGATACAAGAGCGTTCCTGACTAGGCGGTTGCCCGAGGCGACCACTTTCCGGCAGCTTCGGCTCGGGCCACTTGTCGGTTCCACAGGGGTTTGGTAAAATGAAAACGTATCAGGAGGCTGTCATGGGTGACAAATCCAAGCAGAAGAAAGAGACCAAAAAAGTCCCGCTGAAGTCGGCGGACGAAAAGAAGAAGGAAAAGCAGGCCAAGAAGGCCTCGCGCCCTAGTTCCTCAGAAGTTTGATCGACGCGACTCGGGTTCCGCTGAAGGTGGAAATCTCGAGGGTGATTTGACGGCCCGGCGGCAGAGCCACCATGGAGGTGGATTCTTCGCCGGGTATTTTTTTTGACTGGCTCAGCCACAGTTCGCCGTCATTCTTCCAAACCACAACAACACCCGGGTCGTCCAGAAGGAACTTCTTGAGGGTGAGTTTTAGGGTCGCGTTGTCGGAAGCGAGTGTCAGGGTCTTCTTGATCGGTTCGTCACCCAGGCTGAGGATGAGCGCCGGCTCGTTCCCGGGGGTCCAGCGTAGCGACCCGGCGTGCAAAGACACCGTGACTACGGCCATCGAGAACAGACAAAATGCGCGAAAAGGAGCTTTCATGACTCTTACCCATCGGCAGGAACCCCGAGACGCTGAAACCTTGCGGGCAAAATATGGGTTTTGACGAGTTCTGGGGCCTTGGCGACAAGGATTGGTCACGTTCAGGACTGACTCTGGCCGAAGGCGCCACCTTGGTGCGCCGACTGCTCCTGTCACCCTTGGTGCCCGAAGAAGTCCTATGTTTGGCCGCCCACGAGCCGACCTACACCGCACTCGCGGCAGGACGTTGTCCGGTGCGGGTTCTGACGCCAGGCGAAATGGAGCAGTGGGCGGGGTTCGCCTTTCACCGGGGCGTTGTCGCGGTCGCGCGGCGGCCGGTTCCATTGACGCTTGAGCGCTTTCTTTCGAACTCTCCTGAACCGCGCCGCCTCGCCGTCGCGCCCAACCTGACCGACCCCGAAAACCTGGGCTCTGTGTTTAGAAGCTCCCTGGCCCTGGGCTGGGACGCCGTGGCCGTCGGCGGCTCAACGTGTGATCCCTACAGCCGTAGAACCGCCAAGGTTTCGATGGGCGCCGTCTACGCGCATCCTCCCGTGGAACTTCCCCCGCCCCTGGTGGCCAAGAGCCTGTTGAAACAGGCCGGCTGGACAAACCTCGCGCTGTCGCTCGAAGCCGCAGCCACAAGTTTGGAATCCTGGTTGGAGGATGAAGGGCGTGCGGCGGTAAAAGGCCGCCTTTCGGCATGGCTGGGCAACGAATTTCATGGCCTGGCAACTGAGGACCGGGCCGTCTGCGATCAAGCTGTCGTGGTCCCGATGAACCCCGGCCACGACAGCCTCAATGTGGCCGTCGCCGCCGGGATTGCATTCTACCTGCTGAGGTAGAACCCGGCTAGAAGAACGTCGAAGCAGAACCGAAGTCAGTATTCAGGACCTTAGCGGCGTAGGTTGCGTCGATTCCGGAGCCCCAGGTTGCCGCACCGCTTCCTGTGATCACCTGATCGTTGACTTGGTTGGCTGCATTGAATTCTTCCGTGTACGTCGCTGTAGGCGTGGTCAGCACGGCAACGCCCCCGTTGTTGTCTCCGTAACCCTTGAGCGTGTAAGTGGAGCCCGAAGAGACAATCACAACCTTGGCGAACGCGCCGGCGATGGACGACAACGAATCCGATTTGAAATATAGAGTGTACCTGGAGGCTGGGCTGGTCTGGTTGATGTCCAGGTAGCTTGAGTTCGTTGCGGTGTCATTCGACATCACGAACGTGGATCCGGTGGCGGTCTGCGAGAACCCGTATTGAGCAAAATCGGCGGTCCAGAAGAACTTCAAAGTGGCGCCGTTTTGGGTCATATCGACTTCGTAGGTGAAGTGGGAATTGGTGCTGTTCTGGTAAACGAAATCGGGGATGGTAGTCGTTGTACCGACCGCGGGAAGACTCGAAGTCGACATCATGCTCGACGGGATGGCCGCGTTGACCGCGTCGAGGAAAGCCTGCGTTACCTGCAGAGACAGCCCGGACCGGGTGGAGGTCGAGGGCGTCAGAGAATTTTGTTTGACAATGGTGTTCCACAAGACAGCCTCAAGTGCGCCAATGGGCGTGAACACCTTAGCCGACAGTGTAGAAAAATACATGTAAGGATAGGCCGTGAGTGTTCCTGTAAAAGCTGCTCTTGAGGTCGACGCTGACGTAGGCATTGTCGATGGCGTGAGCGTCGCAGGCAGTGGAACCATGACCTTGATGGCAGCCGTCGTCGAGCCGGTCGTTCCGCTGCTGGGTGAAGATGCAGGGGTACAGGACGTGATGGAGATAATGGTAATTATGGATACAGAAAGCATGAATCTATAGTGCATTTGGTGAATACCTCTTGTTAGAGTTTATCTCACTTAACTGGCTTTGACTATTGGAAAAGGGGCCCGCCGCTACAGTTTCAGTGCAGCCTTGGGGTAGGGCAGACCCGTGAACCGCTCGAACTGGCCGAAGGCCTGGTTCACTAACATGTCTTCTCCGAAGACCGTTCTGCAGCCCGCCTTTTTGGCGCGCTTGAGGAAGGTCGTCCATCGGGGCACGTAGATGATGTCGTAGGCGATTTCCCGGCCCGTGAACTCGTACCAAGCCAGGGGGTCCTGCCCTTCCGTATCACCCAAGCCCACGCTAGTGGTCTGAACGATCAAGTCGGCGTGGTCTTCGACGACCATACGGCTCTCAGGACCCAAAGGGGCCCATTCGATGCCGAACTCCAAAGCCAGGGCATGAGCCTTGTCGGGCGTCCGTCCGAGAACGACAACCTTCACCCCCTGCTCCCGGAGCGACCAGATGACCCCCCGCGCAGCGCCGCCGGTTCCCACCACCGTCGCCCTCAGGCCTCGAAAGCCCCTCGGAAAGAGGTCGGCCAAAGGCGCCATGAATCCTGGGGAGTCGGTGTTGTCACCGCTCCAGGCCCCGGAAGGCGTTCTCCACAGAGTGTTGCAGGCCCCCGTGGCTTGGACGGCCGGGGAGGTTTCCTCAAGATGGAGAAGGACCTCTTCTTTGAAAGGGATGGTGCACGACAGTCCGCGAACGTCGAGAAGGTCGCAGGTCTTGAAGAAGGCATCGAGGTCGTCGGCGAGGAACGGCACGTAGGTACCCGGCAACCCGAGCAAGGCCAGCGCCGGGTTGTGGATCACGGGGCTTTTGGTGTGGAACACGGGGTTTCCCACAATGCCGTAAACTGGCGTTTTGGTTGTCTGTTCGCTGAAACGATAAAGGTTCTGCAGCGTGGCCGGGTCGGTCATCCCGGCGGCCACGGTCTGACCAGGCCCTGAGGCGTAGGTCCAGCGGCTCCCCAGGCGGGCCGCCAAGACGCGGCTCGAAAAACCGAAGCCTCCCATCGCGAGCGCCACGTAGGCCCGCTCGGGCCCTCGGTCGGGCAACGCCTTCAGCTCAGTCAGAAACTTCAGATAGCCGGCCGAACTTCTTGGGAAAACGGCGGCCTTTGCGGTGACTCCTGGACCCCGGTTGCTGTCGAGGCGCTCCACCCAGCCGTCGGGCACGCCGCCCAGGTCGTGGAAACTCACGACAAGCTGCCGGCCTTTCGCCTTCCAGGCCGCTTCAAGAGTTGGCAGACGCTGATCGTCTTCCAGGTCGAACCACTGCCAGGCGCCGTTCAGGGCCGTCTCAAAAAAAGACTGGCGTTCCTCAGCCGTGCCCACCCACTGACCACCGTCCCTGGGTTGCCGTAGAGTCAGGATGAGGGGAATTCCTGCTTTCTTGCTGAAGGCATTCAGGCCCGGCCACTCGGCCTTGTCGATCAGATCGGCCCGGAGTTCCGCCAGGTCGATATGGGGGCGCGATTGTTCGAGTTGCTTCAAGCAGTCTTGAAGTTTGGGACCCGTCAGAACCAGGCAGACTTGGGACATTTCAGAGGTCACTCCTGTAAAGGTAGGCGTCGCTCAACAACCCATCGGTGAAGATTAGCCTGATGCGGCGGGGAAAGGCCTGGTAGGGAAGGTCCCAAATCGACCAGGTGTCGCCCTTGGCCAGAGCCTCGCCGAAGACCGCTTCCACGTCGGCGCGCGGGGTTCCCATGGCCACTCCCTTGAGCGTCCCCGTCCATAGCTTGTCGAGGCGCACTTCCCAGACCCGGTTAGAACTCCAGAATAGGTAGGTGTGGTCGGCGTAGAAATGGACCACTTGCCACCGCGAAGCATCGACGGGGAGTGGGTAGATCTCTGCGGGAGCACCGCGGTCGCGGTAGGCCGCCTCGGGCGTCAACCCAAGCCAGGCGGCCTGCTCCTCCTGGGCCTGAAGCGAGCCTCCACCCACGAGAACAAGCGCAAAAAGAACGGGCAAAAAAGCGATTTGAACGGGGTTGTGGGGCCCTTTCATTCCTTGTGTCCGAGCCAGGCGGTACCAATCAGGGTGATTCCCATTCCGACAAGGATCAAGGGCCACCAGCGAATGAAAAATTCGGCAAACGACTCCTTGACAAGGCCAAGGCTGAACAGCAGGAACACGGTCATCAGGACAATCAGAATGATTCCGGGAACCACAAGGGTCAGCCTCACCGTGCGGCGGTAGCGGGCTCCGTAGGGAATCAGGCTGACGCCGACGATGCCCATGAACAGGGGCCACAGTTCCTTGAGGGTCAGGTCCGCAGGAAGAATGCCCATGTTGAGAAGCAGAATGAACGTGCCCGCCAGAAACAACAGAAGTCCTGTGAACAGGGCCGAGGGGCGGGCCTTTCGGATCAGAGATTTGTAGAGAAGAAAAGCCCCGGCCAGCGTGATGAGCGAAGGCCACCACCGCACCAAAACGCCAAAGATGGCTTGAGGCCAGAAGAGCTGGATGACCCCCAAAACCACAAGAACGACGCCTCCGACAAGGCTGGCTTTGCGCAGCGAACCGCTAATCATGAAACCCCCATACCCCGGATGACGGCCTGCCCGAACCCGCTGCAACTGACCTCGGTCGCACCTTCCATCAACCTGGCGAAATCGTAGGTCACGACCCTGCTAGAAATGGCCGTGCGGATGCCCTCTTCGATCAGGTCGGCCGCTTCCTTCCATCCAAGATACTCGAACATCATGACACCCGACAGGAGCACCGACGAGGGGTTCACCTTGTCGAGGTTGGCGTATTTGGGCGCGGTGCCGTGGGTCGCCTCGAAGATGGCGTGGCCGGTGATGTAGTTGATGTTGGCTCCCGGGGCGATCCCGATGCCGCCGACCTGGGCCGCCAGAGCGTCGCTCAAGTAGTCGCCGTTGAGGTTGAGCGTGGCGATGACGTCAAAATCTTCAGGTCGCGTCAGCACTTGCTGCAGCGTGATATCGGCAATGGAGTCTTTGATGACAAGGCCAGCACCGGGCTTTCCGGCGGGAATCTTCATCCAGGGCCCGCCGTCGATCGGTTCAGCACCGAAGAAGTCCTTGGCGACCTGGTAGCCCCAGTCGCGAAAGGCTCCCTCGGTAAACTTCATGATGTTGCCCTTGTGGACCAAGGTGACGCTCTTGCGCTTTTCTTTGATGGCGTAGCTGATCGCCGTGTGGACAAGCCGCTCGGTACCCGCGTAGCTGACCGGCTTGATCCCCAGACCCACCATCACAGGAAGATCGCGTTTGGGGGAACCCGCGGCTTCGAGGGCCTTCTGCCAGCTGTCGCCCGCGGCCTTGGTTCCAAAACGGATCTTCTTGAATTCCTTGGGAAAATTCGCTTCGAAGAAATCGAGAATCTTCTGGCTTTCGGCGGTCCCTCCGGCGTATTCGATGCCGGCGTAGATGTCTTCCGTGTTCTCGCGGAAGATGGTCATGTCGACCTTTTCGGGGTGTTTCACAGGCGAAGGAACGCCTTTGTAGTACTTGACGGGCCTGAGGCACACGTAGAGGTCGAGGATTTGGCGAAGGGCGACGTTGAGCGAACGGATGCCACCGCCGACAGGAGTCGTGAGCGGTCCCTTGATGCCGACCAAATGGCTTCGGAAAACATCGAGGGTTTCGTCGGGGAGCCAGTTGCCGGTCTTGGTGAAGGCCTTTTCTCCGGCCAGCACTTCCTTCCATTCGACCTGGCGTTTTCCGCCGTACGCTTTCTTGACGGCGGCGTCGAAGACCGCCACCGAAGACTTCCAAATGTCGGGACCTGTGCCATCGCCTTCGATAAAGGGAATGACCAAGTGATCGGGGACGGACAGTCCCTTCGTCGTCATGGATGCGGGCTGGGCGGGCATGGAGACCTCCGGAGGGAGCAAGATGCCGTCAGTGTACGGAAAAATGTTGCGTGCGTCCAGTTTCCATTGGCGTAGTTCACGCTCGGGTGGAGTTGTGGTAGAATCGCCCCGATGCGGCGTGTTCTGTCCCTCCTTCCCACCTTGGCGGCTTTGACTTTGGCTTTCCTCATCGCTCAATCCGGGACGAGGGAGGATTTTTTTATTGTGGGCACCTCGGCTCAACAATCCT
>CAYYUZ010000034.1:4859-32705 GCA_964475005.1 uncultured Spirochaetales bacterium | reverse complement strand
CCGGATCTTGCTTTTCGCGTCCTCAGAGGTTCGGGGATTAAACAGGATCACGTGAAGGTTCTCACGGGTTCCTTCGATGAAGCGGCTGGCCTTCACGGCGCCTTCGAGGCGGCAGAGATTTCCTTTGAGGTTGAGTTCAAGGAACTGGATATCCGCGAGCGCCTCGTCTGAGCGGTCGGGAAACAGAGTGCAGGCAATGCCGACCGAGCTAATGTTGTGAATGTGTCCTTCGACGGTTTGGCGGGAATTTTGGAGCTGGACGCGGGGATAGTCGAAACAGCTGACTCTCAGGTAGTCGCGCCTTCCTTTCGCATGGTTGGCTTCCAAGACGGGGAGAATCCAAGCCTTCAACGCGGCTAGGTCCTGCTTGACGGGGCTAAAGCCGCACGAGAGCAGAGAGCCTGCGTACTTTCTGACCAATTCAGGCCGGTCCCTTTCCGAAACAATGCCGATCTTGACCCCTTTGAGGACGGGGTTGACCGCGATCTTTTCAAGCAGAAGGTCGGCAGCTTGGTCGGAGAGGCCGTCCAGGTTGAGGAACGACAGACTGTCGGGAAACCTCAAAAGAATGTCGACGGTGCGGAAGGGGTTGTCGATGACGGCGACTTCGTATTCATGACGGATCAGTTCATCGAGCAGGTCTTTCTGGACTCCGGGTTCTGGCGCGACGAAGAAGATCTTTCGTCCCATCCAGGAAACGGGCACTTCGGTGGCCATACCCCATTGTATCATGAATAACCGGCGGTTCTAACCTCCCAAGTAGGCCTTCTGCACCTCGGGGTCGTGGGCTAGATCGCTGGCTTTTCCCTCCATGGACAGGCGCCCGTTGGCCAGCACGTAGGCGCGGTGAGCCACCTGAAGTGCCATCCGGGCGTTCTGCTCGACAAGAAGGATCGTCGTGCCTTCCCTGTTCAGCCGCTGGATGATTTCAAAAATCGCTTCGACCAACAGTGGTGCCAAACCCATGCTGGGCTCGTCGAGCAGAAGAAGCCGGGGGGCCTGCATCAGAGCTCGGGCGATGGCCAGCATCTGCTGTTCTCCTCCCGACAAGGTGCCGCCCTTCTGATGCCTCCGCTCGGCCAGCCGCGGAAACAACACGAACGCTTGTTCTTTGCGGTCCTCGATCACCTTGGGGTCTCTGACCAGGTAAGCGCCCACGTCGAGGTTCTCGTCGACAGTGAGCCGACCGAAAATCTTGCGACCCTCGGGCACCTGGCTAACGCCTCGGCTGATGATCTTCTCGGGTGGAAGCTTCTGGATCTCGACGCCTTCAAAGGTGATGACACCTGTTTTTTGTTTCAGCAAACCCGAAATCGAGCGGAGGGTGGTCGACTTCCCGGCACCGTTGGAACCCAAGAGCGAGACAATCTCCCCCTGAGAAACTTTGAGGCTCAGCCCGGCGACCGCCTGAATGGGGCCGTAGCCGGCGGTTAAGTTGGTGATCTCAAGCATGGGAAGCTCCCTTGCCCAGGTAGGCTTCGATGACTTGGGGATTGGCCTTCACGACCGCGGGAGTGCCATCGGCGATCACGGAGCCGTACTCCAGAACCGTGATGTGGTCCGATAGGCTCATGACCATGGCCATATCGTGCTCGATGAGGACTATGGTGAGTCCCAAGTCGTTCTTCAGCGAAAGAATCATGGCCTTGAGGTCTTCGGTCTCTTGAGGATTCATGCCGGCCGCGGGCTCGTCGAGCAGCAGCAAGGTGGGTTCCAACGCCAAAGCGCGGGCGATTTCGAGCCGGCGCTGGTCGCCGTAGGGAAGGTTCGACGCCAAGTCGCGGACACGGTTCTCGAGCCGCATGTACTTGAGAAGCTCGCGGGCGCGGGCCTCGGCGCGGGCCTCCTCTTTCTTGAACGATGGAAGGCGTAGAATGGCCGAGACGTAGCTTGTCTTGACCTGGTTGTGGTGGCCGACCAAAACATTTTCAAGCACGGTCATGCCCGAGAACAGGCGGATGTTCTGGAAGGTGCGCCCAATACCCATGGCGGCGATGGCGTCGCTCTTCTTTCCAGTGATGTCCTTGTCGCCAAAGAGAATACGCCCTTGATCTGGTGCGTAAATGCCCGTCAACAGATTGAAGAACGTCGTCTTCCCTGCCCCGTTGGGACCGATGACCGAGAGAATTTTTCCAGCCTCGGCGTGCAGGCTGACGCTGTTGACGGCGGTCAGGCCGCCAAACCGCTTGGTGACGCCTTCGACGGTGAGCGAGGAGCCTTTCATTCGGCCTCCCCATGGTTTTCCAACACGTGCCTGCGCTCGGGGATCAGACCCTCGGGCCGGAAGATCATCATTAAGATGAGGATGATGCCAAAGACAAGGCGCTCATACTTGGCGGGATCGACTTGACTGGGGAGCTTGCTGAAGGGAAAGCCCAGGAACACGGTTCCATTCTGCCGCAAGGTGTTGAGAAACTCGCTGAAGCTTTTGAGGAGGTCGAGGTTGAGGATGGTGAGTGCCGCCGCTCCCAGGATGACGCCTGGAACCGAACCCATGCCGCCAAGAACGACCATGCCCAGAATGGTGATTGACGCGATCAAGGTAAACGATTCGGGGCTGACAAATCCCCTCTGGGCCGCGAACAAGACGCCCATCGCCCCTGAAAACGCCGCACCCGTGGCAAACGCCAGCAACTTGGTCTTGACCATGGGTATGCCCATCGCCTTGGCGGCAATTTCGTCTTCCCTGAGGGCAACCCACGCGCGCCCGAATTTGGAACGCCCCAGATTGACGTTGACCAGGATGACAATGCCGATGATGACGAGCACCAACAAGTAGAAGAAGAGCTGGTGGTCGGTGGCCTCCGACTGAGGGATACCCAGAATTTTCAGGAGCGCCTGAAAGCCGTCAATGGGTGGTTTGACGATGCCCGAAATTCCTTGAGGACCGTTGGTGAGATTGACCGGATGGTCAAGGTTGTTGGCCAGGATGCGCACGACTTCCCCGAGCCCTAAGGTGACGATGGCCAGATAGTCGCCGCGGAGTCTCAGGGCCGGCAGGCCGATGAGGATGCCCGTGAGGGCCGTGGCGATGATGGCGAAACCCATGAACAGGTAGGCGAAATTGCCGTTCAGGGGCACCCAATGGGCAAGGAACTGAGAGGCCTGCGTCGAACCGAAGATGGCCCAGGTGTAGGCCCCGATCGCGAAGAAGGCGGCGTAGCCCATATCCAGGAGTCCGGCCATGCCGACGACTACGTTCAAACCCAGGGCCATGGCCGAGTAGATGCCGATTTGGATGCCAAGCTCGAAGAGGAAGGTGTTGGCAAAACCCGCTATCGGGATGCTGACCAGAAGGACGGCCGCGGCCAGCAGGGCTTTTATCCAAACGGGCACCGAAGGCAGGCGCAAGAGGAGAACCAGCACGCCCACAAGCGCCACGAACAGCAAGTCTCCGCCGACTTTTCCCGAAAGACCCAAAGTCGCCTCAAGGGTGAGAACGGCCAAAGCTGTCAGCTTCCAGCGGGGAGCGGGTGGCGCCAGCGACAACAAGCCGAGCACCAGATAGGCCGAGATGACCGAAGGCAGGCCCCAGCCAAGCACCAGGAAGATTCCCATCACGGCTTCAAGACCGAAAACAAGGCCCAGGCGCGCGGGCGATTTTAAGGAAGCCAGGTAAGCTTTCATACTTTCTCCTTGACGACCTGGCCCAAAAGGCCCTGGGGTCGGAAGAGCAGCAACAGGATGAGCAGGAGAAACGCGATGACGTCTTTATATTCGGTTCCCATCGCCCCGCCCGTAAGGACAGGCAGGAAGGTCCCGGCCAGCGTTTCCACCTCGCCGAGGACTAGACCTCCGACTACGGCGCCGGGGATGTTGCCGATGCCGCCCAGCACCGCAGCTGTAAACGCCTTGATACCCGGAAGAAAGCCGACGTAGGGGCTCACGGTGCTGTACTGCAGAGCGAACAGCACTCCGGCCACCCCGCCCAAGGCTCCGCCGATCAAGAAGGTCCGGCTGATGATTTTCGCCGGATCGATGCCCATGAGTCCGGCCGTCGCCGGGTCCTGGGCGACAGAACGGATCGCCAAACCCAAACGGGTCTTGCCGACAAGCCACGACAGGCCGCCTAGCATCAGCAGGCTGACCCCGATCAGGATCATGGATTTGAACTGGATGAAGATGCCGAACACAGTGACGCTTTGGTCAAGTTCGCCCACATTCTTCATGCTCAGGAAGAACTCGTTGTGCCACAGACCTTCGATGAGCCGCACGACGTCTTGAAGGACGAAACTGACGCCGAAGGCCGTGATGAGCGGAACGAGCCGGTTCTTGGTGCCGCGTTTGCGAAGCGGACGATAGGCCAGTCTCTCCACACCGACGGCCGTGAAGCCAGAAATGAGACCGCCCAGAATGATGGCGAGAAACAGAAGGACAAAGGGGTTGGGCACGTAGCCTGAAAGATGGCGGAACACTTCGACGCCGACCACCGCACCGATCATGAAGATTTCGGAATGGGCGAAGTTGATCAGTTCCAGAACCCCGTAAACCATGGTGTAACCAAGGGCGATCATCGCGTACACAAACCCCAGAAGCAAGCCTTCAAACAAAACCTGGGGCAAAAGCAGTAGAAGCGTATCCAAAGGGCATCTCCTTGACAAAAAGGGACCCGTCCTGGAGGACGGGCCCCACCGAGAATCTTGAATCAGAAAATTCGATCAGGGAGCTTTCGGGGCGGGCACCGAGATGCTCTTGATAACTTTGTTGTTGTCGTAGACACCCTTGGCGTCGTACTGCTCGATGAAGTACTCGGCCACGGCCTTGTCTCCCTTGTCATCGAAGGTGACCGAACCGGTCAGTCCCTCATACTTGATGGCGCGTACGGCCGCCGTCACAGCGTCGCGAGTGGGCTTCTTGCCGCCGGCAGCCTTGATCGTGGTCTCAAGGGCGCTCAGAATGATCTTGGCGCAATCGTAGGCGTAGATGCCGAAGCCGGAAATGTCCTTGTTGTACTTGGCCTTGAAACCCTTGGCCAAATCCGCGGCCTTGGGGAACATGCTCACGGGACCGGCCACGGTGGTGAAGTAGGTGGCAGCCACGTTGGCCGCTCCGCCGGCAAGGGTAATGTAGGAAGGATCGTCGAGACCGTCGCCGCCAAGGACGGGAGTCTTAACTCCGCGTTCCCGCAGTTGCTTGGTAAAGGGGGCGATCTGGTCGTAGGTGCCGCCGAAGTACACCAGGTCAGGGGAGAACGCAATAATCTGCGTGATGACAGGGATGAAATTAGAGCGTTCTTCCGTGCCGACGAAAGCGCTGTCGGGAATGTTGGCCCCCAGTTTGACGGCGGCATCCTTAAAGGCCTGTGCCAGGCCTTGGCCGTAGGCGGACTTGTCGTTCAGGACGAAGATTTTCTTTGCCTTCAGGGTGTTGACGGCAAATTCGGCGCCAGCGGGTCCCTGAACGTCATCACGGCCGCAAATGCGGTTGACGTTGGCCAACTTCCGGTCGGTGACCTTGGGGTTGGTGTTGGCGGGACTCACGACAACCAAGTTGACGGTCTTGTAGACTTCGGACGAAGGGATCATGACTCCCGAGTTGAAGTGACCCACGACACCAAGAATATCTGGGTCGTTAATGATGCGGTTGGCGTTGGAAACACCTGTGTCAGGGTTTGCCTGATCGTCGTAGGCCGACAACTGCAAGTCGAATCCAAGCGCTTTGAACTTGGCCTGAGCCTCTTCAATCGCGTACTGAGTACCGAGCTTCAACTGTTCTCCAAAGGCCGTCTGGCCTCCAGAAAGTGGGGACTGCGTGGCGACCTTGATCACCTGGGCATTGAGCCCCGTGACCGCTGCCAAGACCAGCGCGACGGTGAAAAGTTTTTTCATGCGTACCTCCTCAGGTATTTCGATACTGAGCAGAAATCATGCCAGAGGAAACCGCCCCCGTCAAATCCTTTTCAGGCAAAGGCTAAGCTGAAACTCATTTTTTTTCGAAATTCGGATTAAATCTACAATTAGGTAGGCTTTTGACGGAAAATGTGGTGTTTCTTTCCTGAGGAGTTCCCGTTGAAAGCGAACGTGATTCGGTTTAGTCTGGCCCTATGATCACACGACTTGTGACCGAACGCGTCAATTTCTGGAGCCACTTTGCCGGGTTCCTCGCCTGGGTGCCCTTTACCGTATTTCTTGTCGTCTCTGCACGGGACCGCGCCGACCTGATCGCGGTCACGCTGATCTACGGCTTGGGGGTCTTGTTCCTATTCTTCTGTAGCGCAGGCTACCACAGGTTCAAACGCGCCGAAAACGAACGAACGGTTTGGAGGACGCTCGACCACTTCGCCATCTTTGTCATGATCGCCGCCAGCTACACCCCAGTGGTGTGGATCTGGTTCGACGAGCCGCTGCGAACGGGTGTTCTGGCGTTCCAGTGGGGCGTCACTCTGGCCGGGCTCGGGTTCAAGATCCTTGTCCCGAAGGCGCCCCGGTGGGTCGGCCCGCTCCTTTACGTCTTGATGGGTTGGGTTGCGGTGTTGTCCGTGGTGCCGCTCTACCAAAAAATGCCCCGCTTGGCGTTCTTCGACCTGTTTGCGGGCGGTGTTTTCTACACGGCGGGCGCCGTGATCTACGCCCTCAAACGGCCGAATTTGCGACCTGGGGTTTTCGGCTTCCATGAACTGTTTCACTTCTTCATCCTGGGCGGCGCGGCCATGCACGCCTCGATGGTTTATAGGTCGGTCAAGGCTGCCTTGGGCTGAGCGGAAAGACCCTGGATATGAAGGCACCCAGTTGTTCGCGGGAGTAGGGTTTCGGGAGGAACCCCTCGAGACCCCAAGCGGACGGATCGGCCATGACGGGGTCCTCGCTGTACCCGCTGGAAGCCGCCGCCTTGAGATCGGGATCGAGACGTCGGAGCTGCTCCCACACCGCCAAGCCGCCTTTTTCACCGGGAAGCGTCAGGTCGGTCAGGAGAAAGCCGAACCGTGTGCCGTTCTTCTTGGCTTGACGGAAGGCAGTGACGGCCGCCGGCCCATCGGCCACGCCAGTCACCTCGTAACCCCATTCCACAAGCGACTCGACAACCATCTCCAGAATCAACTCCTCGTCATCGAGGACGAGAATTCTCGCGGCCGAGTTCCCGTCGTCGGACCGATCCTCGGCTGTCAGAAGGGCCGGGAACCAAAGATTGAAGGCCGCGCCATGCCCTGGGCTTGAGTCGACCTCGATCAACCCGCCATGCTTTCTCAGGATGGAATAAACCGTGGCCAAACCCAGACCACTGCCCTCCGTTTTGGTAGAAAAGAACGGGTCGAAGATTCGAGGCAGGACCTCGGGGGAAATGCCAGGACCGTCGTCGGCAAACCGAACCAGGACGTACGGGCCGGGCTCAAGCGCCGAAGGAAGGGGGCCGCCTTCGGGAACGTTAACCGCAGTCAGCCTGACGGTCCCCCCATTGGGCATGGCCTGTCGGGCGTTGAGTCCCAAGTTGTCGATGACTTGGCCAAGCTGTTGACGGTCGACCTCGCAAGGCCAGAGGTCGGGAGCCAGGTCGACCTCCAAGCGAAGGTTGGCGCCCGAAAGCACGAATCGGGCGCTCTCCTCCAGCGGCGCCTGCAAGTGAACCACCTTTTTGACAGGCACGCCGCCCTTGCTGAAAGTCAGAAGCTGGCGCGTCAGGTCTTGGGCTCTGGCAAACGCCGAGAAAGCGCGGTCAAGATGCCTGGCCGCGGGGGCGGCGTCGGGAGTCACTTTGCGCGCGAGCTGGATGAATCCAAAAAGGCCGCCCAGGAGATTGTTGAAGTCGTGAGCGATGCCGCCGGCCAGAACTCCCAACGACTCAAGACGCTGCGTGTCGAACACCGAACGTTCCATACGCTGTCGTTCCGAGAGGTCTTGAACGACTCCCACCTGAATGCGGGGCTCGGCCTCGACAAGATCGAGCCGAATTGGAAAACTCGATCCATCGGGACGCAAGCCCATGGTTTCGGGACCTTTGGTGGTCAACCGCTCGACCGGCCATCCTTCAAGGGGTGCGCCTCCGTACATGCGGTTAAGCGCTGCGTTAGCCCGAACAACCTGCCCGTCGCGGGCCAAGAACAGGCCCAAAGGTGAGGCTTCGAAGACCGCCCTCAACTGCGCCTCGCGTTCGTGCAGCGTCTCCTCGGCCGCGACCCTGTCTGTAAAGTCACGCGAAACCTGAACGGCGCCATCGAAGGAACCGTCGGCGCTGAAGCGCGGCGACAGACGGGCGCTGAACCAACGGGTGCCGTCGGGGTAGGGAAGGCTGTAGATCCAGTCGGCCACGGGGGCGCCCGCTTTGACCGCCTCGAAGGCGTTGTGGTGGGCCTCCTTGGCCGCGGCCGGCAGAGGCAGATCTTCCATGAACCTTCCCAGAAACTCCTCGGGAGCGAGAAACAGTTCTGGACGGCGATGGCCCTGGAAGAACTCCAAGAAGCGCCCTTCGCGATCAATGACCGACACGTAGTCGTCGATCGAAGTCAGCGTCGACCGAAACAAGGCCTCGCTCCTTCTGAGCTCCTCTTGGTAACGGGTGGCCTCGCTGATGTCTTCCAGATGCAGAGCGACACGCTCGTCGCCGACCGAGTAGAGTCCGATTTTCAAGTCCCGGCCAAGCATTTCGCTCCGAATCGTGAAAGTCTTGGGCCGTTTTGTCGTGACCACACCTTCCATGGCCTCAACCCACCGGTGGCCGATAAAAGGAATGATCTCCGAGCCAAGACGTCCGACGGTGTCTTCGGCCTTGACGGCCACCAGCCTCTCGAACGCGGGATTAGCCGCCACGACGCGGAAGTTGGCCTCGGCGGCGACTGAGGCGCGGACAAGATCGGCAAGAACAACAGCGTTGGGGTTGTTTTCGAAGAGGGCCTGGAACTTCTGTTCGCTGATTCTTCCTTGGGCCTCGGCATCGCGAAGTTCGGTCAAGTCGTTGAGCGTCAGCACGAGCCCTTCGATGCGGTGTTCGGCGGTCCTGTAGGGAAGAACACGGATTAGAATCGCCCTTCGGTCGGCGACGACCTCGCGTTCTTCGGGCTTCAGATCGCGAAGGACTTTGAGGAGCAGACTTTCCAGATGTCCGCCCAGAACCTGTCCGGCTATCGCCGGAAACGGACGGCCCAAGTCTGTTTCCTGGAGAGGAAGGACCGACGCGGCCTCGGGGGTGAAGCGCTGTAGCGTAAGCTGGCGGTCAAGAAACACAATGCCGAGCCGCGCGCTGGCGATGAGGTTGGCGAAGTCGTTGTTGACCCTCGCCAGTTCTTCAATCCGCCGGGCGTGGGCCGCGTTGAGGGTTTCCAGCTCGTCGTTGGTTGCCTGGAGTTCTTCCCGTGACGACTCCATTTCCTCGTTGGAGCTTTGAAGCTCCTCGTTCATCGATTGGGCCTCTTCGTTGCCGGCGGCCAGCTCCTCGTTGGCGGTTTCCAGTTTCAGAACCAGGTTGCGCAAGTAGAGCCGGGTGTCGTGGAGTTCGCGTTCAAGGTCTTCCACCCGGCTGTCGAGCGCAGGGTTCTGGCCGGGCTGGCCGGCGGTCCAGGGAGCAACCTGAAGAATTTGAAAAACCACGAGAAAGTGGGGAGTTCCCAGAACCGGAGCTTCAATAGGCCGGATTGTCAGACGGACGGGCCGGAAGTCGGGTTCGGGAAGTTTGAGATTCTCAACCGTCACTGTCCGCCGTTCTGCCGATACCGAAGCCAGCGCGTTGGCTACCGCGACCTGTAGCGAATCCACGACGTTCTCGACAACCAAGTCGGTCGCCCTCCCGGCCCTGCGCCGAAAAACGGGCCCTGTGTCTCCCCAGACAAACTGAATCGATCCCCCCGAGTCAACAAGGACGCTGGGAACCGCGTAGTCCCGCGATATCAAGTCGACAACGAGCTCCTTCATGGTTAAGTCGCGGGGAGTATTACTGGAGGGGAGCATAGATTCCTTCTTTTCCCGAAAGAGAGGGCTTGTTGTGTGGTAGGCAGGCCGATGACGGTGGTCCTCCCGGCGGATATACAGTTTCGTCTTCTTGTCGACAGGTTCGAACCAGTCCTTGCGATGGTCGAGAGTTTCGCTGGTTCCCAGTAGCAGAAGGCCGTGGGGCTTGAGGGCGAACGCGAACGAGGCCGCCAAGGCGTCCTGCGACTCCGACTTGAGGTAGATCAGAAGATTTCGGCAGCTGATCAGGTCGAGCTGGCCGAAGGGAGGGTCGGACAGGAGATTGTGGACGGCGAACGTCAGGTGGTCCCTGAGCGTCTTGCGGACTCTCCAGCCCCGGCCGTCGCGGTCGAACCACCGCGAGAGCCGTTCGGCGGAAAGCGGCCCAACGGCGGATTCATGGTACCAGCCGCGGCGCGCCACGTCGATGGCTTGGGGTTCCAGATCGGTCGCAAAAAGGTGAAACTCGGTTTCGGGCGATTTCCGGGCCAAAAATTCCTGGAGCACGATGGCAAGTGAATAGGCTTCCTCGCCGGTGGAACACGCTCCGACCCAGACTCGTACACGGCCTTGAGGCCTGCTTTTCCAACGGAACTCCAGCTCTTCGGTCAGACGCTCAAAGGCCCGCGGGTTTCTAAAAAAGGAAGTGACGCCAATGAGCAGATGGCGGTGGAGCTTACCAACCTCGTCGGGGTACCTCGCCACGTAGTCGACGTAGGACCCTGCGTCAACGCAACCGACCCGGCGCAAACGCTGCTCGACGCGGCGGGCCAGCGTAGAAGGTTTGTAACGGGAGAAGTCGGTTCCGGTGTGCCGGGAAACCAAGTCATAGAGATCGAGGATGGTCTCATCAGATGGGGAAGGACCCGGCATGGGCCAAGTTTAGTCCCACGCCGGAACAGCGTCAAATGTGTTTGCTAACCCTTGAACTCAGGATGGCCTTGTTTTTCGTCACCAAAGATCTTGCCCAGCGCCTCCTTGGCCCCATCGGCGTCCTTGGCACCGGCCGCTCCCACACCTGCAAAAGCGTTGAACAGGAAGTCGCTCCACAACCTTGACCACTCTTGGGGGTCGCCCTTAGGCGGCGCGTACTGCTGCATCTTCTCGGCATTCTGGGCAAACTGGATGAACCCGTTGCCGACCGCCACGAAATCGCCGGCGGCGATCGCCTTGTTGACGGCGCCCGCCGTCGCCAAGTTCGAATGCATGATCTCCTTAACCGCGGCCGAGTCGTAGGGCAGGGGATCGGCCGCCAAGACAAACGTTCCTAGCAGAGCCAAAAGAGTCACCAAAGCAAGTTTCTTCATCGCTTCCTCCGATACTTGATATATCAACCGTTAATATGATTCAAAACGTCGGAAAAGCAAGGAAGCAAAGAAGAATTCTCCCGCCAAGCTACCGACTTAAGGAAAGGTTAAGAACTGCCTTGTTTGGAACAGTCATGCCTTGTTCCAATCTTTCTGCACGGCCGCCTGGACTCCGGTCGCCAAGCCGTAGAGCTTGAGGAAACCCGTGGCGTCGTGGTGGTTGTAACTGGACTTGCCGAAACTTGCCAAATCCTCGCTGTACAAGGAGTAGGGACTCTTTCGGCCGCTGATGATGACGTTGCCTTTGTAGAGCACCACCTTCACAGACCCTGTCAAATAGCGGCTGGAACTCTCGAAGAATGCGTCGAGGTTCACCCGGAACGCGCTGAACCACTTTCCAGTGTAGACCAGCCGGGCGTAGGCGTTGGCCAGATTCTTCTTCATCTCGAGGGTCTCGCCGTCGAGGCACAGCATCTCGAGTTCTCTGAGCGCCGCGTAGAGAATGGTCCCGGCGGGAGTTTCGTACACGCCGCGGCTCTTCATGCCGACTGTGCGGGTTTCGACAAGGTCGGCGCGGCCAACGCCGTTTTCGGCGCCAAGTTTGTTGAGCTGGTCGAGCAACGCCACGCCTTTCAGTTTCTTGCCGTCAAGAGCCACCGGAAAGCCCTTCTCGAAGTCCAAGGTCACCTCGGTTTCAACGTCGGGGGCGTCTTTGGGGCTCTTGGTGAGCTGAAACATCGATTCCAGCGGTCGGTTCATCGGGTCTTCCAGTTCCGCGCCTTCGTGGCTCATATGCCAGACATTCCAGTCGCGGCTGTAGATGTTCTGTTTGGTGATGTTGCCCAGGGGAATGTTGCGGCTCTTGGCGTAGTCGATGGCCTCTTCGCGGCTGGTGATGTCCCACTCGCGCCAGGGCGCGATGATGCCCAGCTGAGGCGCCAGAGCCTTGTAGGTCAACTCGAAGCGTACCTGGTCGTTCCCCTTGCCGGTACAGCCGTGAGCGACCGCATCGCACCCCTCTTTGAGAGCGTGGTGCACCTGATACTTGGCGGTGACCGGGCGGGCGATCGAGGTGCCCAGCAGGTACTTGCCTTCGTAGATGGCCCCGGCCCTGAGCATGGGAAAAAGGTAGTCCTGCGCGAACTCCTCTTTGGCGTCGACGATGATGAGCTTGCTAGCGCCCGACGCCTCGCCTTTCTTCTTGACCGCGTCCCAGTCCTCCTTCTGCCCCACGTCGACGGAAACCCCGATGATATCGGCGCCTCCGTAGTTTTCCTTCAACCAGGGGATGATGATGCTTGTGTCGAGTCCGCCCGAGTACGCCAAGGCGATCTTCTTGTAGGTCTTATTCATGGATTCACTCCTGTAAAAAGTTTCAATTTGAAAAAGGGGAGACTAGCGCACAATCCGCAGGCTCTGCAGCCCGCGCTCCGCTTGCGTTTTCATGGACGCTCCGCGAGGAACACCGCGGTCCCCATGCCCAAATACACTATTCCCGAACCACGGTTGAGCCACGGGCCGACACGCGGACGTTCCCTCAAGGTACGGGTGAGGGCGGTCGAAGACAGAACCAGAAGCAGGCAGTAGACCGTTCCCGTCGCGATAAAGGTCAACCCCAGCGCCGCGAACGAAAGCGGACCGCCCGTGGCAGGATTGACAAACGGCGGCAAGAAAGCCAGGAAAAAAAGAGCAACCTTGGGGTTGAGCACGTTGGTGGCCAGGCCCTGAACAAACAGCTTCGGGGCCTTTTCTCGTGGGAGGGCCTGACCTGCGGCCGAAAAGGGGGTCTGTTTCCCAAAAAGCGTCAGCAGACCCAACACAACCAGATACCCCGCACCGGCAAGCTTGACGGCGGCAAACGCCCACGCCGATGCGGCCAACAGAAGACTCAACCCCAGCGCGGCAAGGCTTGTATGCACGAGGCAACCGGCTAGAATCCCTCCTGCCGACCACAATCCAGCCCTTCGGCCTTGAGTCACCGAGCGGGTCAAAATGTAGAGCGTGTCGGCGCCAGGGGTAAGGTTCAGAAGAATACAGGCGGCCACGAAGGCCGGGTAGTGTTCGATTCCCATTCTCGCGGCGGCCTAACCCGCGAAATCCTTGGTCTTTTTCGCCAGCACCAAACCAAGAATTCCTACGGCTTCATCGAGTTCTTTTTTGGTCACGGTAAGCGGCGGAGCGAAACGAAGCACATCGGTTCCGGCCCGGAGGATCAGCAGTCCGTGCGTCTGGCAGGCCGCCACGACCTCGCCGATGAGGGCCGTTTTCGTCGGCGGGCATTTGAGCCGCAGACCGCGCAGCAGCCCCATCCCTTTCACCTCGGCCGCGAATGAGAACTCTTTTTTGAGGCCCTTGAGTAGCCTCTCAAACTGCCGGCCACGGGTGGCAACTTTGGCGAGAAAGGCAGGGTCGGCGATCAGGTCGAAGACTTTGTTGGCCACGGCCGTCGTTACCGGGCCGCCGCCAAAAGTCGACCCGTGGTCCCCTACATGAACCAGGTCGTTGACTTTGGCCGGAATCAGGGTGGCCGAAAGCGGCAGCCCGCCGGCCATGGGTTTGGCCAGGGTCACGATGTCCGGCGTCAGGCCCAGCTGCTGACAGGCAAGAAAGGTGCCCGTGCGGCCGTAGCCGCCCTGAATTTCGTCGGCGATGATCAAGATGTCGTGCTTCCGGCAGGTTTCCTGAAGCGCCTGGGCGAAGTCGGGGGAAATCTTGTCGAGTCCCCCTTCGCCCTGCAACGGCTCGATGAGGACCGCAGCGTAGCTGGCGTCGAGCACAGCGAGGGCCTTGACGTCGTTGTAGGCCGCCACCTCGCAACCCGGAATCAGCGGCGAGTACGGTTTTTGATATTTCTCGGTGAAGGTCAGACTGAGCGATCCCAGCGTCCTGCCATGGAAGGCGCCTGTGAAACTGAGAAACTTGTGGTGGCCTTCCCCCTTGGTCCTCAGGGCGTACACCCTCGCGTATTTTAGTGCGGCTTCGTTGGCTTCGGTGCCGGAATTGCCAAAATGGACGGCGCCAAAGTTCCCAGTCCCCACCAGCTTGGCGGCCAGCTCCAACGCGGGTTGCGTTGTGTAGAGGTTGGAAACATGGGTGAGTTTCTCCATCTGTTTCCGGGCGATCTGGGCCAGATCCTTGCGGCCGTGACCCAGGGCGTTGACCGCGATGCCGCCAGTGAAATCCAGATAGCGGTTGCCAGCGATATCCCAAACTTCGGTGCCCTTTCCATGGTCGAGAACCAGGAATTCATCGGCGTAGTTCTTGGGAAACGGGGGGTGGTGGACCGTGGGGTCAATCTTCGTGGACTGGGGAACATTCATGGTAACTCTTCTCCTTGAAAGGAATCGTGAACGCAGATGTCGCGCGGGAACTAGATAATGGTGGTGCCCGAGGCGCCCGACAGAAGGCGTTTCAAGTCACCTGTATTTTGGTAACCGCCAATGACCACCTTGCCCACACCGGCCTCTACGGCTTGCGAGGCATTTTGAACCTTGGGCACCATGCCGCCGCTGATGACCCCGGAAGCAATCTCGGCGGCAATCGAGGCTTGATCCAGACGCGGCAGGACCACCTGATTCTTGAGGACCCCGGCGATGTCGCTGATGAAGACAAGAGCCTCGGCGTGGCACGCGATGGCCAGCTCTTGCGCGGCTTCGTCGGCGTTGATGTTGAGGCCCTCACCTCCGGCGTCCATGCTTGTCGAATGAACGATGGGAAAAAACCCCTCGTCGGTGAGCACTTTGAGCAGCCTCGTTCGGGTATTCGTCACCCGGCCGGTCCGGCTGTCCTTGCGCCCTTCAAAGGCCCGTGGTTCTCCGGTGAACAAGCCTCCGTCCTGGCCGCCGACACCTACCGCGTCGAGACCGGAAGCCTGGGCGCGGCGGACCAAGTCGATGTTGATCTTGCCTCCTAGGACCATGTCGACCACCTCCATCTCGGCCCGTGAGGTCAACCGGATGCCCTCGCGGAATTCGGCCTTCAACCCGAACTTCTCGCTGACCGCCGTCACCTCTCGTCCGCCTCCGTGGACCAAAACAAACGGTTGACCCTTGGAGCCCGCGAAGTCTTCCAAAAGAGCCGACAGCAGTTTGGCGTCGGTAGCCACCGCGCCCCCAATTTTTACAATGATCATACCGACCCTACCTAGAACAGATTGGCGACCGAAAGTCCGGTCGTCTCGGCGATTCCGAAGCGGAGGTTCATGTTCTGCACTGCCTGACCCGAAGCGCCTTTGACGAGGTTGTCGAGAACGCTGGAGACGATGAGCGTTCCGCCTTCCTGCGTCGCGGCCCAGTCGCAGCGGTTGGAACCCCAGACTTCCGACGAAGCCGGCAGACGGCTACCGACGTAACGGGCGAACGGCCGTCCGGCATAGGCTTGGCTCCAGGAGTTTTCGGCGTCGGTGAGCGTGCGTCCGGGTTTCAGATCCACGACGATGGTGGTCTCCATACCTCGCTTAAGGGGAACCAAATGGGGGTTGAACAACACCTGCGCTGCGGAATCGGCAAACTTCAACTCGGTCTCGATTTCCTGCGTGTGCCTGTGCTTGCGCCCAGGGCTGTAGAGCTGAACGCTTTCTGTCCTTTCTGTGAACAGGTATTTGAGGTCGACTTTTTTGCCGGCACCGGAAATTCCGCTCAGCGCGTTGATGACAACCTTGGGCTCGATCAGCCCGTCCCGGTAAAGTGGCAAAAGCGGGAGCAGCGAACACGTGGTGTAACAGCCGGGGTTGGCAATCAGGTCGGCCTTCCGAAGCGCCTGGGTGTGCCACTCCGCCAGGCCATAAACCGCGGCGTCCAGAAGGTCTGGCCGCGGTGGTTCCTGTCCGTAGGCTTGCGCAAAGATTGCCCGGTCCTTGATGCGAAAATCTGCCGACAAGTCGATGACAACGCCCTTGCCGAAAAAGGGCCCGCAGACCGTGGCGCTGGCCAGGTGGGGCAGTGCGGCAAAGACGACGTCCGGCTTGTGGCTCGCGGCCTGTTCGACTGTCACAAACCGGCCGGACGTGGACTCGTACTTGGCCGAAAGTTCGCCTAGACCCACATCTTCTTCGGCCACGGACTCTCCGGGTTTCGAGCTCGAAACCGCGATGATCTGTTTCACCTCGGGGTGGGCCTCCAATAGCCTCAACAAGAGCATTCCTGTGTAGCCTGTGGCACCGACAACAACGGCTTTCAAGCGCGGCCTCCCTTCTGAATTTCTTGGCTTCGGACGTTCATCCCAGGTTCCCTCCAATTCTTGACCAGCACCACTGGGGCTTGCGGCCCAGCGGCGGACCCCAAATCATCCGGCGCGCTCTCCGATGTTCCGCAAATCCGCGCGAGGTCAAGACAGCCCCGGCCCACGGGTTTTCGATGGGAACCACAGCCTTGGTGGTGCCGTCGAGCCGCTTGTGCAACAAGGCGGTCCCGGCTTCGGGGGTCGAAGCCACCACCAGGCCTTCTCCCAAAGAAGGCAGAAAATACCCCGCACCCTTGACGACCCAGGCCGAAGGAAGATCCCGGCCCAGGTAGGGCTCGCGTCTCTCGCCGGAAACGACAAAGTCGAGCTCAACAATACCTTGGGAATCTTCGGGTGACCAGGGCACAACCTCGGCAAACGCAGGTTGGGCAGGGGCCGGCTCGAGGCGCGACCAGAAGCCATAGCCCCCGTCCTCGCGGAACCCAGCTTTTTGGTAGAGCGGAAAGCCTTGTTCTGTGGCCACCAGGCTGAGGGTCGCCGTTCCCTGCCGCTGGGCCTCGGCAATAAGGAATTCGACCATTCTTGTACCCCAACCCTGTCTTTGCCGCGAGGCGGCGGTGATGATCTGGGCAAGACAGGCCGAGTTTCCAAAGCCGATAAGGGTGCCCATGGAAACCAATTCACCGTCAAAAAAGCCCCAGGTCTGGCAGCAGGAGGTGTCAAAGTAGCGTTCAAAGGTTTTGCGGTACGGCGGCCAATCCGCCGGAAGCAAGGCGTCGATGGCCTCCAAATCGTTGGGGTGCAGGCGACGGGGGTTCATCTAGATTTCCCAGCCCGGCATCATCTTCAACAAGGCCAGCTGAAGCGACTCGAAGCTTGTGTCGTGCTTGAGGATGATCAAAATGGTGTCGTCTCCGGCGACGGTTCCTAGAATCTCGCCCACGTCTAGGTTGTCGAGAGCCCACGCCGTGGCCTGGGCGTGGCCGGGCAAGGTTTTGAGGACCACAAGGTTGTTGGACGACTCCATGCTCAGGTAGCCTCGCTGGAAGTCTTGGATCAATTCTTCACGGCTTCGATCCGACTCCTCTGGCAGGGCGTAGACATAGCCGCCGCCCGCAGCGCTGACCTTGCCGACCCTAAGCGCCTTCAAATCCCGGCTTAAAGTGGCCTGAGTAACTTCGTAACCTTCCTCGGTCAAAAGGGTCATGAGTGCTTCCTGGTTGGCGATGCCGCCGTGGGCGATCGCCTTCTTGACGGCCTTCAGCCGCTCGTCCCTGCCTTTCATGCCCCGAGAATAACCGGTTGTCCACAAATTGACAAGGCCATTGTGAAAATAAATGCAAACAAAATGCATAAAAGTGCATAATACGGAAGACGTTAAATCTTTGAGAACGTGCGGGTTTCGACGAAATGGCAGGCCTTGACAACACCGGGGTCGAGTCCTAAAGTCTGGTAACCCTGACCCGGGCGTTTTCACGGGAGGTGACATGGAACAGCAGAAAAGGACGGCCTTACCACCCGGAAAGACCAATGAAGATGAACGCCGCCTTTTTGAAGTCTGTTCGTTGTCTGAAAATGACGCGCTGGGACGGACAGGTTCGCAGCCAGCCGGGCTCTCAGCCGACACTGTCGAAGAGAGGCTCAAGGATTTCGGGGCAAATGTCATGGCCGCCGAAAAGAAGAAAGGTGTCTTGGCCGAAATCGGCTCGCGGTTTCTCGATCCCCTTGTCATTCAGCTTCTGGTCATCCTTTTCGTATCCTATTTTACCTCGCTCGACGGAACTCTCCTGGGTCCAAGCGAACCCAACATCTTTCTGAGAGTTCTAATGTACCTCGCCTCGGCCAACGATTTTATCACCCCGCTGATGGTGGGCGCGATGATTTTTATCAGCGTTTTCTTGGCGTATTTCCAGGAAAAGCGTTCTACTTTGGCTGCGGAAAACCTCAAGAAACTCGTTCAAGCCACAACGATTGTACTCAGAGACGCAAAAGAGACGGAAATCCGCATGGCCGAGGTGGTTCCCGGCGACGTGGTTGTGTTGGCCGCGGGCTCGATTATTCCGGCCGACCTGAGGCTGCTATCGACGAAAGACTTTTTCGTCAGCCAATCGGCCTTGACCGGTGAATCCATGCCCACCGAAAAGTTCTCGGCGCCTGACCCGTCCAAGACCGAAGTTTTTGACCTTCAAAACGCCTGTTTTCAAGGGAGCACCGTCATTTCCGGCGCCGCCCGGGGCGTGGTCGTCAACACAGGCATGCGAACCTTTCTGGGAGCTCTCTCTGCCAATCTGGCGGCCCCCAACGAGGCGACCGATTTCGACAGAGGAATCAAGAAGTTCGTTTTTCTGATGATCCGACTTATGGTCGTCATGGTCGGGATTACGTTCCTGATCGTCGGCCTGACCAAGGGGAATTGGATCGAGGCCTTACTTTTCGGGCTGTCGGTCGCGGTAGGGCTCACCCCCGAAATGCTTCCGATGATCATCACCGTGTGTCTGTCGAAAGGCGCTCTATTCATGTCGCGGAAAAAGGTCATCGTCAAGAAGCTCAAATCGATCCAGAACCTCGGTGCCATGGATATTTTGTGTACCGACAAGACAGGAACCATCACCCAGGACAAGGTCATCCTCGAAAAGCACGTCGACATCACCAACCGGCCAAGCGACGACGTGCTCCGCTACGCGTATATGAACAGCTACTATCAAACAGGGTTGCGCAACCTCCTTGACCTTTCCATTCTCAGCCACAACGACCTCGACGTGGAAAAGACTTGCAAGAAGATCGACGAAATCCCCTTTGATTTTCAACGCAAGCGCATGTCGGTGGTGATCGACTACGAGGACCAGCACGTTCTGATCTGCAAAGGCTCGGTGGAAGCCGTGTTTGCCGGATGCGACCAGTACCAGATCGACGACGACATTTTCCCCATGATTCAGGTGATCCGCAACGACTTGATCGAGGAGTACCAGAGGCTGTCCAGTCAGGGCTACCGTGTTCTGGCAATCGGCTACCGGGAGTTTGGAAAGGACAAGACGAGCTTTTCCGTCGCCGACGAGTCAAGCATGATCCTCTTGGGGTACCTCGCGTTTCTCGACCCTCCCAAGGATTCCGCTGAGAAAGCCATCGCAAGCCTCCGGGAACATGGCGTCAGGGTAAAGGTGCTGACCGGCGACAACGAATTGGTCTCGGCAAAAGTGTGCAGGGACGTAGGATTCACCGTCGATGCCGAACACGCGGTGATTACGGGGAAGCAGTTGGCTTCAATGGGACCCGTCGAATTTCTGAAGACAATTCAAGACCACGACGTTTTCGCGCACCTCACGCCCGACCAGAAGGAAGCCATCATCAAGGGCCTGCGCTCCGCAGGCCACGTGGTGGGCTTCATGGGCGACGGGATCAACGATGCCTCTGCCCTTAAGGCGGCCGACGTCGGCATTTCCGTCGACACGGCCGTCGACGTGGCCAAGGAGTCGGCCGATATCATTTTGTTGGAAAAGAACTTGTTGGTCCTCGAGGACGGTATCATCGAGGGTCGGCGCACCTTCAACAACATCTTGAAGTATATCAAGATGGGAGCGAGTTCCAACTTTGGAAACATGTTCTCGGTCGTCGGGGCCAGCTACCTCTTTCCGTTCCTGCCCATGCAGCCGGCGCAGATCCTACTCAACAACCTGATGTACGACGTGTCGCAGATCAGCATTCCTCTGGACAATGTGGATCCCGAGTTCTCGGCCAAACCCCAGTCCTGGGATATTCGGTTCATCCGCCGTTTCATGATGTATATCGGACCGATCAGCTCTATCTTCGACTACGCCACCTTCGGCCTGATGTGGTTCTTTTTTCAGTGTTCCCAGGGTTTCAACAAGGTTGTACCGCCCGAACTGGCCGCGTACTTTCAGACCATCGCCAAGGCGGATAATCCCAACACTAGCTACGCAGCCCACTTGTTCAATACCGGCTGGTTTGTCGAATCGCTGTTGACACAGACCCTGATCGTGCACATCATCCGGACCAACAAAGTCCCGTTCTTTCAAAGCCGGGCCAGCTGGCCGATGACGATGACCACCCTTTTGGTGATGGCCGCCGCCGTCATTGTCCCGTATTCTCCCTTCGCCCTAGCCTTGGGAATGGTGCCGCTGCCGGCAGTGTTCTGGGTGTTCTGCCTCTCGTTCCTTGTCCTTTACGCCTTCCTGACTCATGGGGTAAAAGTCTGGTTTCATAAACGCTTTGGAGGATTGTGACCATGCGAAGCCTTTTGGATGCGTTGCAGGAAGGACGGCTCGTCGAGCTGCCCGAAGTCGATAAAGACAAGGCCCTTGAGTATCTGGCGCTGCTGATTGAGGCCATTCCCGACATCGGGAACCGGTTTGACCTGGTCAAGGCCGTCAAGGACCGCGAGGCCCAGTTCAACACAGGAATTGGAAAGGGCGTGGCGGTGCCCCACTGCCGCATCGAGGCCGACGGTGAACTTTTGTGCGCTGTGGGCTGGTCACCCAAGGGTATCGCCTACGGAAGCATTGACGACAAACCGGTTCACCTGATCGTTATGTACTACGTTCCTGACGTCCAGCGGAACCTTTACTTGAAGGAGATTTCTGGTCTGGCCAAAGTTCTTTCAGTATCCGACGCCCTTGAGAAGTTCACGCAGACCGAAAATCTCACCGAGCTCAGGGAGCACCTGCTCGACTGGGTGGGCCAGGCCATCGGTGAGGCCGTTCCCGACGCCAAGGCGCGGATGATCAAACTCGAAGTCCGGCAGTCCTCGATGGAGACGGCGGCCCGCGCCGCGACTGGGGTTCCCGTTTCCATGGGACGCTTCCTTCCCTTTCAGGCGGTTTGCTATGGAGACCATGTGCTTATCCTTTCCGCGGACGGTGGCCTGTGCGACACCCTAGAGCACGACGACGGCTTTCATCAGAAGATTGGAAGCCCTTCGGACTTCGAGGCCTCGGGTTACCAGGTCGTGCGGCTGAGCGAATCCGAGTTTGCCCACGGGCGGAAAGTGGTCTCTGCGGTGGCCTTCAAGGCCGCGACGTAAGACGGTTGAATTCTAGAGGCCCTTCACTGCGTCGAGGTCCTTCTTGAGCATGGGGTTGTCGGGAAGCACCGCCAGGGCATCGCGCAGCAGTTGGCGTCCTTCATCCTTCTTCCCCGAATTCCACAGCTCAACAAAGCGGTTGTGGACGGTCACACCCCAATTGTATTCAAACAGTCCCCGCGCCCGGACCAACGCGGGCAAGGCCTGAATATCGGCAGGAAGCGTCTTTAGGTAGTCGACGGCGGCTTTGGGGCCCTTCATGGACCCCACAATCTGCACAGCCTGCCCGTAAACCGCCGAGAGCAGTTCGGTGCGCCGGGCCGCAGAAACCGATCCCTGGGCAAACGCCTGCTCGACCTGGCCAGCCGCTTGATCGGCGGGCAGATTGTTGACGGCGAACGCCAGCTGGTTGTCGGCGATGAGCGCCGCCATATCGTTGGCCTGGGCTTGCGACAGCAGTCCCCGGTTCTTCCAGTTATTGCTCAGGGCCTGCGCGCCGGAAAAATCCTTGCGGTCGAGTAAGACCCCGACCTGATTGTTGACGAAAACCCCGGCGAGCTGTTTGGCGTCGTCAACAGGTCCGGTCCAAACGACCATGCGGTCGACGAGGTCCAGCCCCTGCAGAAATTCTCTGCGGTCGTTGAGGCTCTTCCCATAGTTAACGAAGCCGTCGATCATGCCGCGGAAGGCCTCGGGGGTGCCTTCGACCACCCAACGGTCAATGGCGGGCCCCACGGCCTCCTCCGGCCGGCCCGTGCGCTGGAATTCGACCATGCGGTTCTGAACCAGCAACCCCAACAGCTGACGGTCCGTGACGGTCGTGCGCTGGGAGTAGTTTCCCGGGGGAACGTAGACGAAACCGGTTTGGCCGAAAGAATTGGTGAACCCGACCTTGGTTCCCGGGTCGAAACCGAACTTGGTGGTCGTTTCGACGTCGACATCGCGGCCCGAGCTCAGCCGCACCAGCGCAAAGGCGTGGTCGGAGGTTGCCACCGCCTGGACGTCGAGGCCCATGTCCCTGCCCAGAATCATGTAGACGACGGCCGACGAGACGCAGTTGAACGTTCCCCGGTCGATCAGGATGTCGACCTGCGTCTGATACAGCGAGTAGCCCTTCAGGTGGGTGTGGAGGAAGACCAGCAATTCTTCGGCGATCTTGGCCTCATCCCAGGTCGGCGCAATTTGCCCTCGGAATTCGGCTTCCCAGCGCGTCAGGGTTGAGCGGTAGGGCGCCAGCGCCTGCGGCGTCACTCCGGAGAGAACGAGGGAAAGATCTACCAGATCGGCGTCTGCCAAAATCGAACCTGCCGGCCGGGCGGCTACCTCGGGAAGCGGGGTCAGTCGCAGGCTCCAGGCCAGCAAAGGGAGGATCAGACCTAGGCCAAGAAGCAAAAGGACACGCATGGAACAAGCCTAACGGAAAAGGCTGGAAATTTCCTAGGCGATCGGTTAAGAAAGCCTATGCGATCCCTCCTCGTCTCGCTGTTTCTCCTGGCGGCTTTCTCGGTGTCTGCTCTCGATTTTTGGGATCAGGCCGAACCTGGTCCTCTGGCCGAGCAAATTGTCGGTGCCATGACCATCCCTGAGTTGGCCTCGCAGGTTCTGATGCTCGCGTTTCCCGATCCTGTTCCCGATGCCTCGATCACCAACTGGGTGGCCGCCAGGTCTCTGGGCGGCATCAAATTCTTCGGCTGGAACGCCGGCACCCCGGTTCAGGTCGCCGAAGCGTCCGCCGTCCTCCAGGCCGCCTCCCAGCGAACGCGGTTCCGCATCCCCCTTTTGGTGGCCACCGATCAAGAAGGCGGCTGGGTGCGGCACATCAAGGGAACCACGACGACGACGCCGGGCAACCTTTCGCTGGGGGCCTCTGGTCTGCCCGCCGATTCGTGGAAGACAGGGGCGATCCTGGGCGCCGAGTTGAGGGAAATGGGCGTGAATATGGATTTCGCCCCGTCGGTCGACCTGTACACCAACGCCGCCAACACCGTCATCGGCCCGCGTTCCTTCTCGCAAGATCCCCTCGAGGCTGGTATTCTGGGAATGGCCTTCTTCAAGGGGCTCCAGTCTCAGGGCGTCATTGCCACCGCAAAGCACTTTCCGGGGCACGGAAACACCGACCAGGACAGCCACGGAAACCTGCCCGTTATTCTCGACGACCGCTCCACCATCGATTCCCGCGAGTTGGTGCCCTACAAGATGCTGATCGCCGAGGGCCTTGAGGCGGTGATGACTGGCCACCTCGCGTATCCCGAGGTCGCGGGAAACCCCCTGCCGGCTTCGCTCAGCCCTCAGTTGGTCGATGGGCTGTTGAGGAAGGACCTGGGGTTCCAGGGAGTCGTGATCACCGACGACCTTTCCATGGAGGGCGCCCGCCCCAACGGCTGGTCCGTGGCCTCGGTGACCGAAAAGGCCTTGGAAGCCGGAAACGACCTCATGCTGATCTCCAAATCCACCCAGTCGCAATTGCTGGCCTGGGACACGTTGATTGCCAGAGCACAGAAAGACCCGGCGTTTCTGGCCGGCCTCAAGACCGCTGCGCAGCGCGTCCTCCTTCTGAAACTACGGGACCTCAAGGGACCGCTCGCTGTCCCTCTGAACCCGCGGCTGCGAAAAATGACCATCCCCGCGGCCGAGGCCAATCCCTTCGTCCTCCAGACCACCGCGCGGGGGGCCACCGTCCTGGTGTCGGGTTCACTGCCCTGGAAATCCTCTGACGGCGCCCCGTTGGTGGTCACCCCGTACCTCGGGGCCTTCAAACCTGTGGCGGATCGGTTTCCGGGGGCCACGGTCTACGAGTTCGGCTATGACTTCTTTGGCTCGGACCCTGCAACTCTGGCGGCCATTGTCGCCAAGGTTGCCGCAGCCCGCCGAGCCGTCTTTGTGCTCGCCACGCCCGGCGGACTTGCCTATCTCAAGGCGCTTGCTCCCTACCGCGACAAACTGGCGGTGGTTTCAGTTCTGTCGCCGGTCTACCTGGGCCAAGTTTCCTGGGTGAAGGACGCCGTCGCGGTCTTTGGCACCAACGCCGAAGCCTTCGACGTGGCTGCGGCGACCTTGTCGGGAGAAATTCTTCCCCGTGGAAGACTGCCCTTCCGCTTCGGGAATTTCCCGCGGGAGGGGAGGTAGGGTCGTGCGGCCTTCAGGCTGGCAGTCCGTCCGTCCGGGGCGGGCTCCCGATTGGCTCGCGCAGTTGGAGCCGTTGACGACAGGGCTCCTGAGCCAAAGCGACCTCAAACTTTGGTGCGCCGGAAACCAGGCCGCGCTCGGAATTCGCGCAGGCGGCGTCGTGTACCCGGTCTGGCGAGAACCTGGGAACACCTCTGTTGATTCCTCGGCCCGGCAGCTTCTGGACCACGTAGGGGAGTCCTGGTGCATCATGGGTCCCTCGGCCTGGGTGGAGAAAACCGAGGCCTTGATGCCGGCTTCTCGAATTCTTCGCAGGGTGGTCTACGACTTCTTGTTTCGACAGGCTCCCAAACCGGCTGTGCCGGTGGGCTTGAGTGAAGTGAGAAGCCTGCTCCCCGGCGAAGCCGATCTCGTCTATCCGCTTCAGGAAGCCTACGAAAAGGAAGAGGTTCTTTTCGATCCGTCGGAGTACCACCCTGTCGCCAGCCGGATTCACTGGGCCTTGGCGCTTAGGCATCAGGAAATGGCCGCATTGTGGGAGAACGGCGACCCGGTGGCCAAGGCAGGCACCAACGCGCTGACCAAACACTGGGCGCAGATCGGCGGCGTCTACACAAAGCCCGAACGCCGCGGCCAGGGCCTTCAGAAGCGCCTTCTGGCCTTTCTGATCGCCCTCTTGGCCGACCAGGGACGAAGCGTCTGTCTGTTTGTGAAGAAGGAGAACAGTCCGGCCTTGGCGCTGTACAAGTCTCTAGACTTCCGTTCCCGCGGCGACTTTTTGATTACCTACGGGCAACGGCGTTCTTAGGGAACTGAGCTCCAGTAAAGCTGCGAAAAAACAGCACGATGCGGTCCCAGAGTCCGACCCACCAGGGGGCCGGGTCCGCATTGGTGACGGCCTTCAAATCGACGTGGTAGATCTCCTGGCCGTCTTTTGTCCAAACGGCCCTACCAAGCACCGTGCCGCTGGAAACCGGACCGGCGACCTCCTCGGCCCCCTCAGTGTGAACCTCGATCTTGGAAAGCTCCGTCGAAGCGAGCGGGTAGACCGTCGCGCCCGCCAACGCCGGCTGCAGGGTTCCCGGCGTTGAGAACCACACCCGCACCGCCTTGACGTTCGGAAGCGGAAGCGGCCGAAGCGGGAAGTTCTGAAATCCAAAGTCGAGAAGCTTGATTCCAACCGCGGTGCGCAGACGCCCGCCTTCGGCTTCGCTACGTCCCTGAATTCCCAAGACGACGGCGACCAAACGCTGTTCCCCGCGAACGGCCGTCGCGACAAGGTTGTAGCCCGACTCGTCGATGTAGCCTGTCTTCAAACCATCGGCCCCAGGGTAAAGGCCAAGCAGGGTGTTGCGGTTGGTTTGGAGAATCGTGCGGATCCTTTTGCGGTCGCCTGTGGCACGGTTTTCCTCAAGAGGAAACGCGAACTGCCGAACGCTGTGGATCATCGAGACTGCTTGGGGGTGAACCGCCAGGTAGAACCGGCTGAAGCGGGCAAAATCGCCGGCCGTGGTCAGGTTGCGGGCATCATAACCGAAGGAATCAGCAAAAACCGTGTGGCTCAAACCCAGGGCCTGGGCCTCGGAGTTCATCATAGAAACGAAACCCTGCTGAGACCCGCCAAGGAAGGCGGCGAGCGTCATTCCCGCGTCGTTTCCCGAATCTACCGCCAGACCCAGCAGCAGATCCTTCACCGTGACCCGTTGACCTGGCTCCAGAAACATCAGGCTTGATCCCGGAGGAACGGCCTTTCCCGTGGTGTCCGCCGTGATGGGAACCAGGTCCTGGGGATGAATGAGGCCCTGTTCCAGGGCCTTCCACGCCAGATGCAGGGTCATGAGTTTGGTGAGCGAGGCCGGGGGAATTGGGCGCTCGGGGTTCTTCTGGAACAAGACCCTTCCGGAGAGCTGGTCGAGGAGGACCGCTGACGGCGCTTCGGGCACCAAATCCTGCGCCAAAGCCAGAAAAGGCGTAGCCAAAACAAAGACAGCAACGATGACAAACCGAGAGAGGTGGGACACCGCGCCAGACTAAACTTTCTGTCTGGGGACAGTCAATGGTCGATTTTCAGGGGGATCGAGGGAAAGATCAAATCGGCTTCGGCTATCGACGGATTGAGCGACAGAATCGTCCTTTCGAACGTTGTCCAGGAAAGTATCGGGGACGATTCGGTCCCCTTGAGGCTGCTGTAGAGTTTCCAAAGCGATTCTCCCGCACGGGGGTACCAAAATCGTCGGCCCGCTTCGACGCGAATGTCCAGCCCCGAAGCGGCCGGTTCCGAAGCCTTTGGTGCCGTAACGGCGCTGGCGGCGGGCAGGGGAACCCGAGGCGCGTGCCGGTCTGAGAGAACCACCCAGGCCCCGAGGACTCCGAGGACGAGCACTACGACCCCGACAAACGGCCACCAACTGACGCTTTTGCTTCGCGCGGGGAGTCTTTGCGCCGCGTCTTGCGGCGGGGCTTCCTCCTGGGGTTGCTTCACAGAGCCATGGGCCACAAGGTCGAGCAGAGAAGTCAGACCGGTTCGCTCCTGGTCGAAACGGATCAGGAACCGGCCCCCTTCGACGGGGTCCGCGACGGAAGGGGCTGAGCGCTTCAGGGTTTCCCAGTTAGCCCCCTCGGGGTCTTCGACGAGGTCGGAACGGTCGCCGGGACCCGACCTTCCGGCCGCAGGGGAGGAGGTCGGACGAATTTGTCCCGAAAGCGTTTGGGTCTGTTCAGGCTCTTTACCAGCCCAAGCCTGCGGCGAAGCAGGAGGAATCCGATTGGCTGCTGGCTTTTTGCTTCCAAGAGCCAAAGCTCCCCAAGGAAACCGAACCGGCGCGGGCGGCGGCGGAGCGGCCTTCGGATGGGGCACGGCTGCGGGTGAGCGTCTTTCCAGAACTGAAGGTTGCAACTCGAACAGCCAAGCGGCTTTGGGTCCTTGCGCTAGCGGTGCTGGCGAAACGGGAGCGGCGGCCGAAGGCTTGCTCCTTGGCGCCCATGGATTTCCGTGTGTTTCGGCGGTGACCAAGGGAGTGCTCTCCGAAAGAACGCGTTCCTTTCTTAGCTCGACGTCGCGGATAACGTCCTCGAGGTTCTTCATGGCCTGGGTGACAGCCAAGCTGAGGGCTTCGGGCAGCGGCGCATCAATGCGAGAAAGGAGCAGATACAAAATGGCGCGGTTCTGTTCGTTGAGGTCGATGCGGCACAGAAGCTGGGTCATGAACAGAACGATTTGGTTCGCGTCGTAGGCAGATTCAAACTTGTCAATCTTCATGGCTTGGAGGATGGCCCGCTGGTAGGTCATGTAGACGCGGTCGGTGATCTGGGCCGAGAC
>CAYYUZ010000034.1:0-4759 GCA_964475005.1 uncultured Spirochaetales bacterium | reverse complement strand
GCCGCCTCGGCCAGGGCGTCTCGCAGAGGAGCCAGCTTTTCCTCGGACTGAACAACCCATCCGTGGAGCCGAACAAATTTGCGGGCGTTTTCGAACTCGGCCTGGAATTCGGGCAGCGTCATTCTCCGAGTCTAGACTGACACCAGGTTTTCCGCCAGTCGGACGGGGCAGTGATTCCCGATTTGAATTTCCCGAGAAACCCTGCATACTGGACAGTATGGAATACGTTGTCGTGGTTCTCTTGGCCGTGCTCGTTGTTCTGGTGGGAACCGTGGCGGCCGGACTGAGAAAGATCGAGGCCTTGCTGGACAAGCTCCTGGAACTGCCTCGAGCCGCGCCTGAATCGTCGGAACGGCGACAAACGGTGACCGTCAACGTGGGAGCAGTACCGGGAGCTCAAGAGGTTCCCGTGAAGGTTCTGGAGGAGGCTGCGGCGCCGAATTCTCCTGCGCCTGTGTCTGCCGAACCGAGTCTTCCCAAACTGGCAGCGCGCACCGCCAGCGTTTCACGGACAGGCGCCGGGGGCATCGCTATCGTCAAGTGTTCGCACTGCGGGGCCGAGAACACTTCTTTCAGGCACGAATGTTTTTCTTGCGGAAAGGCGCTCTAGTCTCGGGACTTTCCGCCACGGAACAAGGCGAGCACAAAAGCCCACAGGTCCTGGAGCCAAGAACGGCGGACCGGGGCGGGCGCACTGTCGGGCAATTCGTCAGGCGGAGCGACCTCGAGCAAAAGCAGGTCTCCCTCGTCGGCCTGGGCGGCAGCCGGTTCCAAGCGGTTCTGCAGCAGAGCCGTCGGCACCACCTGTGTCTCGTCCACAAAGTCTTGTTCTGGCGATTCGGACTCTTTGTCGCCGGACAAGAAGGGATTCTCCTTCCACTCAAGAGAACCTCTTCCCTTGGAACTCATGAACTCTTCGACGAGTTTGGCGAAATACAAGTTGCGGGCCTGGTAGAGGCTGCCTTCGGCCGAAGCGGTTTCACGGCTGCGGCTGCCGAAGACCGAGCGAGGTCCCCAGGTCGAAGCCTCCCCGGACGCGGTCTCGGAGGCTTTGCGGCTGATCTCGTTGAGGTAGGCCTTGGCGTCGACCTCGCCGTGCTCGCGAAACGTGTAGCGGCGGATTGCCGCCAAAACGCCGTCGGTCATCGCCTCGGCCGACCGCGCCCGCCAAGCAACGCGAATCTTCATAAGGAGCACGACCAGCCGTCGGATCTCTCGGGGAACGGCCTTTTCTCTGAGCACCTTCTCGGCCTGGACCACCGGCATGGGTTGATGTTCTTTGCCGACTTTTTCGGGAAGCTCTCCCGTCAGAAGGCGGAAGAAGAGAACCCCGACGCTGTAGAGGTCCGATTGAAAGTCGACCATCTTCTCGGGATTGCGGCGCATCTCGGGGGCCAGGTACGCGGCCACCGAAGCGTACCCTGCCTCGCTCTTCAGGAAAGCCTCGCCCATGCCGAACTGGTAGCCGAAACAGGCAATGCGAATTCGGTTCTGAAACGGCAGCAGCGGAGCAATCCACACGGTCTGGGGATTGATCAAGTTCTGGCCCAAACCTCTGCCATGCAGGTAAACCAGCGCCGTAAGAAGCTCAAAGACGATTGAGAGGGTTTCCCCCAGGGTAAACACGTCTTTGGACGCCAGGTAGTCAGCCAGCCGAAACCCCTGGACCTTCTCGGTCAGAATGAACACCCTTCCGTCGAACGTGTCGCTTTCAAAAACATTGACCAAATTGGCGTGCTGCAGGTTGAACGTTTCACGGACGTAGGCTTGAAGACCCCTGACCGAAGCGGGTTGGAATTCCGAAACGGATTTTTTGAAAAAAAAGCCGTACAGCTCTAAGGCGGAGAAAATGGGCTTCACCTCCCAAATTTCTGCAAAGAGATCCTCTCCCAATTTTTCCCGAATCGAATAGTACCCGGTGAGGTTCTTGCCTTTAAGGTCCATACCTTCACTATGGGCCAGCGGGCACAAAATTTCCACCCTCGTCGGAAACGCGTTTTGGTTGACCTTAACCTTTACTCCCGCCCTGCCGATACTATAATGAAAGTGTAGGCTTCTGATTTCGCTCTAGCCTAACAGTTCCACGGAGACCGAACGGAAAGCCCATGAAGAAAACGCTGAAAGAGATGTCAGAAGAGGAGTCTCTCGTCAAGACCAATCTCAGCCTCGTTTCCTCAGGACTTTTCAACTGTCAAAACACCGAGCAAGTCGATCTTTCAGTTAGTTTTTCGCTCTATTTGAGCGCGGTCGGCATGAGCCGCACGAACTTTCCCTTGTTTCTCCGTTTGATTGCCACCAATAATCCGTGGGTTATCGACGCCTTGGTGGGAACCCGCGTGGCACATTTGTTGTTTGCCTCCATTCCTCCGACGCAATACTCGATCAAGAAGGCGTTTTCCATCCTTTCGTTTTTTCACCCCGACATCATTTATTCCAAGACTCTCGAGTCGGCGCTTGGCATCGTCGAAACGGCTTACTATGATCCCGATGATGGCTACGAAATCTACCCGTTGCGTGTTGCCGACTTGAATACGATTGGGAAATACCTCGACAAAAAGAAAGATCAGTATGAAATTAACAACGCGCTGATCTTGAAAATTCTCGACAGGATGAGCGGAATTGGCGATTACAACAAATCGCCTCCCAAGACCATTCTGTCTCGGCACGCGTTTGATATTCGGTTTGCCTATTTTGACACGAAGAAAGAGCTCGAAGATGTCATTCCGCAAGTCTTGCTGTTTCACAAGACGCGCAGCGAAAAAGCCGTGGAACCCAGTTCCAGTCAGAGGAAATCCTCGAAATCGAAGGTGGGAGAACAAGCATGAGTTCCGCCAGCGAAAGTGAACTTCTGCGGCTTGAAAAAGTTCATCAGCTGATTAACGATTTCCCGTACCGGACCCGGACGCGCGACGGCGGTCCCGGAGGACTGATCGAATTCCCCGATTCTGTCGTCCCCCTCATTGTGGGAGACCTTCACAGCAGCCTGGCCAACCTGAAACGCATCCTCGAACACGACGACAACCTGGGGGCGATCGCCAAGGGCGAACGGACCCTCGTCTTCATCGGAGACACCGTCCACAACGACGTCACCGGCATGATGCGTGAGATGGACTCTTCAGTGGCGATTCTTGAGTACATCTTTGCCCTCATGGAGGAGTACCCCTCCGGCTTCGTCTATCTTCGCGGCAACCACGACACCTTCGACGAGCGCCTGACCAAGAGCGGCATCTTTCAAGGAAAGGAATTCAAGAACACTCTGATTGCCCGCAAGGGAGAAGCCTATTTTCACGCCGTCGATGGGATCTTCGCCGACCTTCCGATGTTCATCACGGGAAACGGCTACGCGATCACCCACGCCGGTCCCGTCCGCGGTGGTTGCACGAGGGACCAGCTCATCCACATCAAGGAGTGGGATAACATGTACCACCAACTGATGTGGAACCGTATCAACGAGTTTCGCGGGACACCAAGCATGAAGGAATACGATGGCAAGGACATTCAGGCTACCCTTGCTAAACTGAATCTGCCGATCGATACTGAATTCATCGTCGGGCACAATCCCCTCTGGGGGACCGGAGAGAAGTCCGGTGTGTGGATGAACGTGATCGGGGTCCCTCATCACCATATCATCTACTCCGGTGCGGGAAGCAGGGCTCCCTATTTTGTGGTTCAACGGGGCCTCCTGGCGACCAAGTTCGCCTTGAACGACGCTGAGCCCGGACCGATAGGGGATGATCCATGGAAAAAGCGATAAAGCGGCTCGCCGCCAAGGTGCACGATGAAGCCCTGATTTCGTACTACTATCTTGACCGCTCGCTCGACCAAGTCGTCGACCAGCTTGAAGCGCTCCAGTTTTCCCGAAACACGAAAGCCTACGACATTCCCTTCAACGCTGCCGTCAAGGGCTACCTGGGCGCAACCGATTCTGAGGGCCAGGCATGGATCGTCAAACCCTTGAAGGACGAGAAGGAAATCTTCTATCACCGCGTCACTGAGGTCGTCTACCTGCTTGACTTTCAAATGGCGACGCTCTCGGCACCCACCAAGGTCCTGACCATCGACGGAAAGAAATTCCGCGGAGCCAAAACTGTGGAGAAGGCTATACAGATCGCCAGCTATGACTACCTGCAGCAGCCGTTCTGCAACGTCCTTCTTGCCGATCTGGTCAACCGGTGGTTCCAGTTTGACGAGGATCGTAACCCCAACAACTACATGGTCGTCACCAACTCGAAGGGCGAGCCTCTTGTGGTCGCCATCGATTTCGACAAGTCGGATCTGGAAGCCGATACGATGAAAATCGTCGGCACGGACGACAAGTTCGGCTGGGTCAGACACGAGAAGAACCGCTACCTCACCACGCTAAAACCAGAAAACTTCGAGCACGCCTCTATCGACGTCTTTGAAACGCGGCTGGAGTGCATGATGGCCATCGACTTGGGGAAGCTCACGGCGATCATGAGGCGTCTATTCACGGGCTACACAAATGACCCGCAGGGCAAGGCTGAGCTTGTCGCTTCCAACCTTGAAAAAAGACGGCAGTACATCGACAAGTACTTCCGAACGTGGTTCACTGAGGTCGATCAGGTGGCCCTAAAGAAAGAGAACGACGACTACGGCAGTATGGGAAAGACTTTCATGAAGATCTATCAGGGAAAGAAATAGGCCTCAGGCACCTTTCCACAAAAGACAAAAAAAACCGACCCTTGATTGGGTCGGTTTTTTTTGTTCTGGGCCCTCAGTCTTCGGGGGCCACTTCGAA
>CAYYUZ010000033.1:24837-32815 GCA_964475005.1 uncultured Spirochaetales bacterium | reverse complement strand
AACTTCACGGGTTGTAGTTGAGTACGGGTTCGGAAACCAGAAGACTGCCCACGTCTCGGCCTCCTGTCGTGGTGTTGGTCGGTGAAAGGCGGATGGTCAGCGCAGGCTTTCCGTTCAGGGTCGAATCGCTATCGTAAAAATCAAATCCCATCGGAACGGTAATTTTCGTCCACGAAGTCCAGCCGCCCGACGGCCTGGCTGTGAAGGAACTGAAGGTGCCCGAGCCCGACTTGACCGCCGCGACGACCGATACAGTGAGGCCCGACGGATAGAAGCGGTTAGCCAAGTGAGCGGCGGCGGCTCCGGTCTGATCGGCCGTCGGGTCGTCTCGAACGTACACCGAAAACGAATACGCTCCGGACTTTGTTCCGGGGAGGAGCATGGCTGTTCCCGAAGAGAGGCTCGAGAACGAAAGGATGACAGACGGGTCGATCGACGCGTTGGCCAGGCGAACATTGTCAATGTAGGCGTAGTTAAATTCGCCGCTGTGGCCAATCGTCAAAATGGTGTTGGGGCTTGTGCTGTCCGTTGTAAAGAACTGACTGAAGAAATACAGAGTGGTGCTGTGTGGAGAAAGGCCCGAAACGTCCCAAGAGCTCTGCGAGGGGTTCGTTAGGGCGACACGGAGAGAGGCGCCGTTAGACGCGTTGTAGAAGTCGAAATGAATCTGATAGGCCGATGGGCGCGACCAAAGAGACGCCGAGAACGCTGTTACCGAATTCTTGATATTGAGGGTCAATGTATCCGCTGCCGAGTTGTTGCCAAACACAAGAGTTCTGTCACTGATCGAAAAGGGAACTCCATTGGTGTCCGATCCAGACGTGTTCCAGGCAACGTCGGTGGAGGGGTTGGCGGTCCATAGCGACGACTGATAAAAGGAAGTTCCGGTGTTACCTGTGTTCTCAAAATCCCCGTCGGGAATCAGGTTCAAGATCTCTAGCCGGTACGCGGCGTTCCCGTCGGGGCCGTTCATATAGGCGCTTAGCAAGGTGGCGTCGCTCGAGGCGGCCGTCCAATTCATAAATTGAGTTGGAGTCGGATTGTAAGTCGTGTTGGCCGAGTTGGAGTCACTGACCAGCGACCACTTCCCGGTACTAAAATCTGAGTTCCCCAAGAGATTCTTTCCGCGGTAATCGCTGAAGTAGTCGGTGTTCAAATTACACCCGGCGAAGGCGACGAGAAGGAGAGCTACAACCAGGAGAGGAACCGAGGACCGCATACGCAAAAGTATACTACGGCTGGGTGCCCTTCGCCGACAACCATGCAGCGAGGCCTTGGATTTCACCAAGGTCGAGGTTGCTGACGTCGGTTTCTAGGCCCCGAACCTTCTTGAGGATCAGCTTCTCCCACCAGGCCAACGACTTCCAGGTGATCGCACCGCCGAAACAGGCGACGTGTCCCGGCTTGCCGGCGAGGACCGCGGGAAGATCCTTGTGAAAGTATTTCAGCGCGGCGGCTCGCGGGCTCAGGCTCACGACGAAGGCGGCCAGCGGTCCCTGGGCCACTTCACTGGCGTGTTTGCTCAGAAAATGCACAAGAGGCGGGGACCACTTTCCAAAATAGACAGGGCCGCCAAAAACCACAGACCTGTAGGCTTTCCAGTCGGGCGTTCCGCGTCGGCTCCTGACAGGCCAGAGGTCGAGTTCTGAGGGGAATTCATGGGCCAGAAGGCCAAGGCATTTCTCGGTGAAGCCGTGTTTTCCATCATAAAGCACAAGAGTCTTCATGGGGATTCCCCGAGCAAGCCTGGAGCCTGAAGGGGCTCCTGCCAAACGGAACTTCGAATCGGCGCCGCCAAGACGGCACCCCAGGTCTCGGGACCAGGAACCAGGGACCCAAGCACGGTTTTCGCCTCGCGGAACCAGAGCGCCAGGAATTGGGCTTGTTCCGCGTCTTGGTGAGCTTCGAGCGACTTCCAAGCCGCCAGACGCCGCGACAGGACCCACTTGTCGACTTTGGAGGCTTCCTCTGTCGTCACCGTCAACCACCGGTCACTGAAGACCTGGGCCTCGTTGGGAGTCATGGGGTAGACGCGGCTTCGTCCAAAACGGTCGGCCACAACGACCTGGCCGGGCTGCACGACGGCGTTCTGAAGACCGTTCAGATAGAGGCTGCCTTCGCGACAGGTGATCAAGGCCTGAAAGTCAGGCGAAACCGTCACCGAGAACACCGCGCCTCGGGTGAACAAGGTGCCCGCGGGGGTGACAACAGTCACTTCGCCGGGCGGGAGATGGGGCATGTAGAACGAAGCCTGTCCGCCAAAGACGCGGAACCGAGGCACGGCACCCTGCTGAAGCGGCTCAATGAGTAGGGCGCTCCTCTCCTTGAGCCGAACGACGCCGTCGGGCATCAAAGAACTTCGGATGGTGATTTCGAACTCCGATCCGGCATCCGACAACAGCCACTGCCCCATGGGCAGCGTTCCCACAGTCACGGGCGAGCCGCCGACTCGGGCGGTTCCTTTCGCATCGAGGACTCTCACAACCAGGTCTTCGGCGCGGTCGATTCCAGGGACTCCTGTGAGATGATTGGGTTGAAGTCCTTCTTCATCGGATCCTCCGGCGGGTCCCGAGACATCTGGTACGTCAGCGGCTACGTCGGCCGCTGGAGCGGCTGGAGGCGGAGTTTTGGGTGGGGAACAGGCGAAAAGGATCGCTGCAAGAACGAGGCCGAGTGCCGTGTGGGGATGCATCAAATTCCCGTTTCCCCGGCCCAGAGGCCGACCAATTCCACAATCGTTTCGCTGGCTCGAATCATGGCGGGGAGGGCCACCCACTCGGTGCGGCTGTGGTAGTTCATGCCGCCGGTGAACACATTGGGGGTCGGAAGTCCCATTTCGGTGAGGCGCGCCCCGTCGGTTCCGCCGCGGATCGGCTTCGAAAAGGCCTCGATTCCGGTTCGGCGGACCGCCTCCTCCAGGTTCTTGAGAATGCGCGGATGTTCGTCGAGCTTGTCTTTCATATTGCGGTACTGAACCTTTGATTCGATGGTCACCTTGCCACCAGGGAAGCCGGCCTCGACCGCATCCGCGTAAGACCGCAGTGACTGAAGCCGACGCTCGGCGACAGAATTGTCAAAATCGCGGATCAGCACGCTCACGGCTGCCGACTCGATTCCCCCGTGAATGTCGTGGGCCCACAGGCAGCCGAAACGGCCGTCGGTGGCCTCGGGGCTCTCGTTGCGCGGGAGCATCGAGACAAACTGGCTGGCCATCGTCACCGCGTTGACCAAACGGCCCCGGGCGTCACCAGGGTGGAACGAGAGACCCGTGAAGGTCACGTTGGCCGCGTAGGCGTTGTAGCATTCGCTTTCGATGCCGCCTTCCTCTCCACCGTCGAGGGTGTAGGCGATCTTGCTTTTCACACGGTCGAAGGGAAAGGCCTCGGTGCCCCGCCCGATCTCCTCGTCGCTGGTGAAGATGACTTCGATGGCGGGATGCACGGCTTCGGGGTGGGCGGTCAGCCACGACAGCGCCGCCATGATTTCGGCGGCTCCCGCCTTGTCATCGGCACCAAGAAGCGTCGACCCGTCGCTCGTGATGACCGTTTGCCCAACGTATTTGAGAAGCACGGGATTGTCTTTCGGATCGAGGACAGGGCCACCCGGCAGGCTCAACGGTTTACCATCGTAGTTTTCGTGGACGAGAGGATGGACGTTCTCACCCGGGGCGTCGGGAGCCGTGTCTACATGGGCCAAAAAAGCTACCTCTGGCGCTTTTTCGCGGCCTCGAGTGGCGGGGAGGGTGGCCAGGAGATAACCGTGAGCATCTGTGCCAACCTCGGTCAGCCCCAGATTCTTCAATTCCGATTCTAGCAGCCGTAAAAGATCCCATTGGCGCAGGGACGAAGGCTTGGTCTCGGACTCTGGGTCGGAAGTCGTGTAAATCCTGACGTAGCGACAAAAACGGTCCAGAAGGTCGCGAGCGAACCACTCGTTCCTTGCTTTTTTCATGGGGCCAGTTTACGCTCAGGCACCGATGATGTCAAATTGCGGCTTCTGGTCCGCCTCGGGCGAACTGCTGGCTGTTCACGGATCGGATTCCGATCCGGTGGCCACGTTTGGACCCTGGGCCGCCCACCAACGCCTTCCCTCCGGACGGCTTGTGGCTCTGTCCCCCTCCTTTCCTGTACCGCCGGCAGTTTCGACAGGCTGGCAATTGCTACGGTCGGACTCTTCCGCGTCGAACCGGAGGACCCATAGGCCCTGTGATCCATCGGCGTCTGTAGCGACTCCTGCACCGGCCCTCGACGAGGCTGCGGCGCGGCTTTGCCCATCCAGAACAGAACATGAAAAGTTCACTCTCAGGGCTTGGCCAACCTGGACGGCGAGCGTCAAGCTCCATTCCGGTGAAGGTCCCGCGGGTTGGTACGCCGCCCTTTTGGGGCCTGCCAAGGTGAGCCGGTTTCTGGTCCGTTTGGTTCCCCATCGGGGCCGACTGCCCGGCGAAGGGTGGCGCAACATGCTCGCTTGGAGCCTCCATCAGCACTTGGGAGTCCGGCTGGTTCCCCTTAACGGGCTGCCAACTGACCAGGCCCTGGCCGTGGCTCCAGCCTGGGAATACCGCGTCGAAGCGGGGCACGGACTCGATGCCGCGGCGTGGGATGTTCAACTGCTGCCCTCGAGGGCACTATTGAACGAATGGGCACCCGATACGTCCGACCCTTGGGAAGCTACGGCGCTCTTGCGCTGGGTCAGACCAGGCGCCAAGGCTCCCGCTGCGTGGCCCTTGGCGCCCGGGACGGAACTTCGTTGGGCCGATCTTTTTGCCAGGCTCCCTGTGGGCGATGCCAGGCTGCTGGTTCAAAACGTGCTGACAACGTTGCCGGGGGGAGTGACGGAGGCCGCCGCGCTGTTTTTTGACACGGTGACCTTGCCCACGGGTCCCGACGGAAGGACTCTTGTCCGCTACGTTCCTCAAGACGGCCTTCCCGTTGCCCTTCTTTCGACCTTGTTCAGCCGCAGGGCCTGGCATGAAGTGGAACGTGCCAAACGGTTTCTCCCTTCAGAAGGGGAGAGGCGGACCCAACGGAGGGAGGCCTTCGCCGACCTCGATCGGCGTTTGGCCGAGGGCCGCCTAGAATGGTCCGGAGAGGCCCTGGAACTTTGGCGGACGCTCTACCGCGTCCCACAGCACACCCTTCTTGAAGACGAGCTCGCCGGTTGGAAGCGGTCCGATCCTTGGACCCAGCTCCTCAAGGGAAGTCCGTTGATAGTCGAAGCCGTCTTGAGGGAACTCGACGTCACCGACGCGGCTCTGTGCTTGCGTGACGCCCCCGACAGGCGCTGGCGGCGGTTCGTGAGCGCCAGCAAGGAGTCCGAAATCCGGGAGGAACTGGCATTCTGCCGCGATTGGGAGGCCAGGGGCGAGCTGACCCTGGAGCGCGAGCTGGACGCGTGGCGTTCGCTCGATGCGCTGGTCAGACGCCTGAGCACAGAGTAGGCAGTTCCCCAGACCTTTTTTGCAGCGGTTCTTGTCACCTTGGGGTCCCTGGGTTAGTTTAATAATCAACTTGGAGGTTGTATGAAAAAGTTTCTCTTCTTGGCCGTTTTCGCGTCCCTCGGCGCGTTTGCGTTGGCAGAACCGACGGTCGATGGAAAGGTCGCGACCGGTGAATACGCCCACAGTAAATCGGTCATGGGCGGCAAAGCCACCTTGAATTGGGCGCTTGACGCCGATGGAGGGCTTAGTGTCGCTCTGAGCGCGAAGACCAAAGGTTGGGCCGCTGTCGGCTTCGGATCGAGCAAGATGGACGGCTCCTACATCTATTTTGGATTTGTAGGCCAAGATGGCAAGCCTGTGTTCACCGAGCAGAGCGGCAAGGGCCATCGCCACACCGATTCGGGTAAGGTCACGGCCGACCAGAGCGTGGTGGCCATGGCGGGCGAAACCACGGTCTTGGAATTCCACGTTCCAGCCGCCAACCTGCCGTTCTCGGGAACCAACGTTCCCTTTATTGTCGCGACAGGTGAAACCGCCGACCTGAAAACCTATCACGGTGGCAGCCGCGATGCCGGTGTGATCTCTTTGAAGTGATTGTCATAGTATACTGAGGAAGGGAGGACCCCATGGTCAAGAAAGTATTCATCGAAGGAATGTCCTGCGGACATTGTGCGGCGCGCATTGAGAAGGCCCTGGGCAAAATCGAAGGCGTCAGTACCGTTAAGGTCAACTTGGCCGGGCAATTCGCGGAACTGGACACGTCCAAGGAGCTCGACGACAAGACTGTCTCCTCAGCGATCGATTCTGCCGGCTACCAATTCGTCAAGATCAGTTGAATTTGTTTTTGCCGAGGCCCCCCTTTCTGGTCTTCCCCGACCATGCGGGGGGCTTTCTTCTTTTTCAAGACCCCCTAGCAGAGTTCTCGGGCCCCGACCTCGTTCAAGCCGAGGCTCTCGCCAAACAGACCGACGGCTGGCTAGCCGGCGGTCTTGAGTACACCCTGGCCGAACAACCCGGCCCTGGCTGGTGGGGAGTCTTTGGCACCCCGCATCGCGCGTCGCTCGATGACTTGAAAGCCTGGGCCGATCCCTCGCCTGTGTGCGTCGGTCCTCTGCACGCGGAACTCTCCTTTTCGGACTACCAAAACAGCTTCGACATCGTTCGTCAGGCTCTCGCCCACGGCACAAGCTACCAGGTCAACCTCACGTTTGCTCTTCGAGGGAAGGTGGCGACAGGGCCTTCGTGGAGGTGGCCTTCGGCTCTGCGTTTGTGGCTCGACCTGATTGCCACGCAGGGACGAGAGGCTTCGTTCGCCGTCTTGGGGAGCGCCGAAACACCTAGGCCCATTCTGGTCAGCGCTTCTCCGGAGCTCTTCTTCTCGCGAGAAGCGAACTTGGTCGAGGCTCGGCCCATGAAGGGAACGGCGTTGCGCGACGCTGACCCCGAGCGCGACGCCGCCTTGAAGGCCAAGCTTTTGACGAGCCCCAAGATCCGCGCCGAGAATCTGATGGTGACCGACATGCTTCGCAACGACCTGGGGCGTCTGGCGGTGGCCGGGGGTGTCTCGGTGCCCCGGCTGTTTGAGGTCGAGGCTTACCCGACAGTTTGGCAGATGACAAGCACCGTGCGGGCCCAGGTTCCCGAAGAGCTCGGAGTCGCACCGCTCATGGCCGCCTTGTTTCCCTGCGCCAGCATCACAGGGGCGCCCAAGATCAGCACGCAGACGATCATTTCGCAGGTTGAGGCCGGGCCCCGCGGCTGGTACACAGGAACCTTGGGCTGGCACAAGCCCGCTTCCCCAGTGACAGGGCCCGTTCGAAGCCGGTTCTCGGTCCTGATCCGAACCCTCGTCTTCGACAAAACCAGCGAGTTGCGGCTGGGAGTCGGCGGCGGCGTGGTCTGGGACTCCACAGCGCACGACGAGTGGGACGAGGCGTGGGCCAAGTGCCGGTTTGTGCAAAGTGCGCAGCGCAATTTCAGTCTGACTGAAGCCATTCTATGGGAGCCCGGCGACGGCTTCTTTCTTCTTGAGGAGCACGAGGAGCGCCTGAGGGCAGCGTGCCGCGAGTTCGGTGGCGACCTTTCTGGGGGAGTACTTCTGGCGGCTCTGGAGTCCGAAGTATCGCGCTCCCTTTCCCACGGACCGAGAGGACCGCTCAAGCTCCGGGTGCTCGTGGATCCTTCGTTTGCCCTCAAGGTCGAGGCCGAACCGCTGTCGCCGCTCCCCGAAGTCCTGACCGTGGGCTTGGCGCCACGACCGTTTACCGCAGACTCCCTTCTGTGGCGGCGTTTCAAGACCACCAACCGCCGGGTCTACGAAGACAATAGGAGGGCGGACACCGATCAGACCCTTCACTACAACGACCAGGGGCACCTCACCGAATCGTCAAGTATGAACCTGGTTCTTGAAAAGGAAGGCGTGTTTTTGACACCGCCTGTGAGCAGCGGACTCCTTGACGGAACCTTCCGCGCTCACTTGCTGGCCTCGGGGAAACTTGTCGAGTCGGTCTTGCCCATCGCGGCTCTGGCGACCGCCGA
>CAYYUZ010000033.1:0-24737 GCA_964475005.1 uncultured Spirochaetales bacterium | reverse complement strand
TTGACTTAAAAAGGGCCGCCTTTGAGGGGCGGCCTGTCTAGTCAGTTCCCCTCCCAGAAATGGGGATGACGAATGCTATCACGCCCGTTTCATCTTGACCAGCACAAGCAAAAAGCAAGCCGACAAAGTGACGACGGCGCCCACGATTTCGATCGGCCGGAACGCTTCGCCGAAAACTAGAATCCCCACCGTCACGTTGACTACCGGAACCATGGTTCCCAAAAGGCTGCCCGTGGAGACATCGACGTGCTTGTAGCTCCACGTCATCAGGAGTTGGCCGAACGCCGCGCTGAGGCCGATCGCTAGGACCAACACCCCTGTGGTCCAATTTGACGGTGAGACCACCGCGTGGGCCGGCAACAAGGTGATCCAAAACCCGCCGATGCATTGGGCCAAGAAGATAGAAGTGCTCGACTCGGTCGCGCTGAGTTTCTTGACGTACATGACCGCGAGGCCAGAAAGTACGCCGCTAGCCCAGGCTGCCAACACCCACAAGTTCCATTGTCCCATGCCCAGAGAAGGAAGTTCCACCAAGACAAGGCCAGCCATCGCCACGACCAGCAGAGCCGCGACTTTCCAACTGATCTTCTCTTTGAGAAAGATGGCGCTGAACACGATGGCGTAGAACGGGTAGGTGTACTGGAACAACGACGTCTTGCCCAGGCCGATCTCGTTGATCGGCAGAAAATATAGCGCCACGCTAATGCCCCCCACTACACCCCGCCACAAAAGACCGCGCACATCCTTGAACCTCAGATGAACAAGGCCGAACAAGGCCGCCGTCACGACGAACAGGGCTCCGATGGCAAACCGAAAGAAAGCCGCTTCGATGCCACTGAGGTTGGGATCGAGCCTCACCAGGATCGCCATCACACTGAAGAAAAGGTTGGACAACAACATCACGGCGACACCGGTGCCGAAATTGGGGCGGGAGAAGGAAAACATGGCCGGAAGTTTAGCACAATCGCAAGCGGGCGGGGCTGGCTTCCCGTCAGGGGGAGCAGGAGGTGCCTATGCACATACTCAAACTTGCGTTTGTTCTCGTGTCCCTGGGGTTCGTCGGTTGCGCCGTTCCCGGAGGAACGAGCGACGGCGAGCCTACTATTCCACCGGGACAGGGGTTGTTGGTCCTGAAGTGGCAGAGTGAGCCCCGCAATCTTCTGGGCTCCTCGTGGGCTTCGTCGGTCGCCGACGCCTACGAGTTGATTCTTCAAGGTCCTACCGGAAACCGTGCTGTCACCTTGGATTCGGGCTCCGGGCAGGCGCTCGCGGTCGATCCTGGAACCTACCGCGGCACCGTGCTGGCCGGCATCAAACGTTCCTCGGGCTCCAACACCGCGTACTTGGTTGGTTCGTCAACGGCCGAATCGATCGTTGTGACGCTGGGGCAGCGAACCGAAATCACCCTGGTGATCAAATGCGTTGACCTGGGGCTCACCGCGGCCGCACCGGGGTATTGGGGAGGCAGCGTTTCCCTCACGGCGGCGGGAAAGACAAGGAACCCCCGCATCGGTATGCAGTTGGCGGGACCGTCGACCACCAATCGGCCGCGGTTCAAGTCGATTGAGCTGTGGAACGGGTACCGCGAGGCCTCGACGGTAACAGGCACTCCCGATGACTGGAGCGCCACGGCAACTGGTACGGTGCCGTCGTCAGGAGCCAGCGTGCAGGTCGGCTTGATTGGTGCGGCCCTGTGTTTGCAGGGACTCGACAACCAATGGGTGCCCACAACGGGAATCACCGGACTCTCGTGGTTCTGGGTCAACCGGGCCGATCTGGCTGATACCCATCCGCTGGTCCCCTATTCGGAACTCCTAGTGCCCTGCGGCCCACCTCCCACCGGCGTCGAAGTCGGCCTGTCGTGGGAATAGGGGCTAGTCCCAATCCAGTCCACCGGTTTGGTATTCCGTAACCCGGGTTTCGAAGAAATTCTTTTCCTTGGAAAGGTCGGTGGCCTGGCTCATCCACGGGAAAGGGTTCTCGGTGTCGTAGACCTTGGTCAGCCCGATGCGTTCCAGACGGCGGTCGGCGATGTACTCGACGTAGTCGCAGAACTGCTCGCTGTTGATACCCAAAATGCCTCCGGGGCAGGCGTCGCGGGCGTAGATCTTCTCAAGCTCGACGGCCTTTTTGATCAGTTTGACGATTTCTTCCTTGAATGCTGGCGTCCAGACCTGGGGGTTTTCGGCAACGATGGCCAGGATCAAGTCGCAACCGAAATTGAGGTGGATCGATTCGTCGCGCATGATGTACTCGAACTGTTCGCCGATGCCGATCATTTTTCTCTGCCGCTTAAGGGCAAGCATCATCGCGAAGCCAGCGTAGAAGAACACACCTTCCATGATGACGTAATAGCCGATCAGATCATGAACGAACGCCTGGATGTTACTGTCACCTTTAGTGTCGAAATTGGGGTCAAAGACGCTCTTGGTCAGCTCCACGACGAAGTCGTCCTTTTCTTTGATCGAGGGAATCGTCTGGTACATCGTGTAAATCTGCTCGGGGTCGAGGCCGAGGCTGTCGCAGCAGTAGATGAAGGTGTCTGTATGAATGGCCTCTTCGTAGGCTTGGCGAAGCATGTATTGGCGGCACTCGGGGTTCGTCACGTGGTTGTAGACGGCCAGGACGATGTTGTTGGCGGTCAAACTTTCGGCAGTGCTGAAGAAGCCCAAATTCCAATAGATAAGCCTCCGCTCTTCGTCGGTGAGGGCGGTTTGGTTCTTCCACTGTTCGATGTCGTCCTGCATGGGAATCTCTTCGGGAACCCAGTTGTTGGCGACGCCGTCTTTGTAGTGCTGCCTGGCCCACAGGTAGGTCATGGGAAGGATCTTATTGGGGTCAGTCTTGGAATTGTTGATAATCGACATGGTTGCTCCTCGGAGAAGTCGGACTTCGCAGCTCAAACGACATTGGTGACTCGACTGCTCAAGTAGAAACAATCTAGTCCGGGATTTACACCATGTCTAGGGTGATTTTGGGAGTTGTTACACTAGATGTAGTGTCAGTTCAGGCCGGCGGCGGCTTTGATTCCGACGCCGTGATAGGCCTGCTGGCGGAAGCTCACCAAAACTTCTTCGAAGGCAGGTGGTGGTGGGCAAAGCATCTCGACGTACCGGCCCGAAGGGTGGCGGATGCGCAACTTCCAGGCGTGGAGCATGAGCCGCGGCACCGTCTCCGTCCATTTGGGCAAATGGTAGCGCCGGTCGCCCACGATGGGGTGGCCTTCGCTGTAGAGGTGGACGCGAATCTGGTGGCGCCGACCGGTTCGGGGTGAGGCCTCGACCAAGGTCAGGTCCTTCCAGCGCTCGACGACCTGATACTCGGTTTGGGACGGTTTGCCCTGGTCTTCGTCGATCCCCATTCGTCCCGACCCATACTGCCTGATCGGCTTGTCGATAACGCCAGAGGAATTCTCCATATAACCCCAGAGCAACGCTAAGTAAGTCTTGCTGACCCGGCGATGCTCGAACTCAAGGTTCAGGAAACGGTGCGCCTCGGGAGTCTTGGCGAACAGGAGAAGGCCGCTGACCTCTTTGTCGAGGCGATGGACAACGAGGAGTTTCTGCCCTAGGGTCTCCTCCAGGGTCTTCTTCACACAATCGCCCCGGGAGTCGAGACGTTCGGGGATCGTCGGTATCCCGACAGGCTTGTCGATGAGCACAATCGATTCGTCTTCCAGGAGGATCTTCAAGGGGACCTTCTTTTGGGGCAGATTTTAGGGTGAAGAGGTCGGCTCGTCAACACTAGTCGGCAAAAGACAGGTGATTTGACAGGAATTTCAGAAAATCCTTCTTTGCGAACGGCTTTTCCAAGAAGCCAGACCATACGGCACGGCCTTCAAAGACCTCGGACTGCGACGGTCGCGTGGCCGACATCGCCAAAAGCCGTGTCTGTCCCTCGGGGTCCAGAGCGCGGATTCGCCGTGCCGCCTCCAGCCCCGAGAGGCTCGGCATCCGCAGATCCATGAGCACAACTTGCGGCCGATGCAGCTTCCACATCTCGATGGCCTCGAAGCCGTCACCGGCCGTCAGAATGCTCACCTGGGTTCCGCGCAGGAAGCCTTGGACCAAGAGGTAATTGGTCCTCTCGTCATCGGCGACGAGCAGGGTGGTCTTGGGCAGGGAAGAAGAGACGGGTTCGGAAGAACGTTGGTCCTCAGCTCGAAATTTGAGTTGATCGAAGGTAAGGGTGAACCGGCTTCCCGAACCCACCTCGCTCTCCAGCCCTAAGCGGGCGCCCACACTTTGTGCCAGGGTGCGGCAGATCGCCAATCCGAGACCGGTGCCGCCAAATTTCTGGGAATTTTGGCCCTGCTTCTGGACGAAAGGCTCGAAGATATTCCTCTGTTGGTTGGCGGGAATGCCAACACCCGAGTCCTCGACGGCAAACTCCCAGGTGTTCTCCTTTTGCGTTACGCGAAGTGCGACCCAACCGCGTTTGGTGAACCGAAGGGCGTTCGACAAGAGATTGCTGAGAATCTGAGATAGACGGCCCGGATCGACGAACAACTCAACAGGACCTGGAGCAGGAGCGACAAGAAACTCAAGACCCCGCCGCCGGAAACGGGTTCGGAACAGGTCGTCGAGGTCTTCGAGGAAGGAGGCCAGATTTGTCCATTCGGGATGAGTTTCCACGACGCCTGATTCCAGGCGGGAAAGGTCGAGAAGATCGCCCAGGACCGACTGAAGGTGCTTGGCTCCAATGCGGAGGCCTCGAAGCGACGCCTTCACGGACTCGGAGGAAGCCTCCGCTCCCAGAGCCTCTGTCAGAAGCTCGGAAAACCCGAGCACCGCGTTGAGGGGATTCTTAATTTCGTGGCTGACCCAAGCCAAGGCAGAAGTTCTCCATTCCTGAAAGAACCAGATCCGATAGCGGGCCCCTTCGGCGCCGGCGACCGAAAGGAAACGGGCTTCGACCACCTGGCCCGGGTTTGGTTGCAGTTCGACGGGGCCTTCGGGCGGTGTGCTTGATCGGCAAGTCGAAAAATATTCTTCAAGCACTTGAGGCCTGGCGATTCGGGACGACCAGGCCGACACCAAGTCGTCGAGTGGCTGACCAACATAGTCGTCTGTCCAACCTACAAGCTCCAGGAAGCGCGGGTTGATCACGGCTACTCGGCCCTTGGCGTCTTCGGCGACCACGGCCTCATGGCTGGCGGCCAGGATGGCCCGGAGGAAGGGTTCTGTTTGTCTCGGGTCTGAAAAAGGTAAGGAAATCATGAAAGTGAACTTTTCCGTAGTCTATGCGAATTTTCGGAAAAAGACAATGTCGTTGAAGTTCTCCTACGCCGGAATCAAGATGCGGCCCCAGCAAGGGGAGACCTCTCCTTCTAGTCGTCTGTCTCGGCTGGTGAAGTGATCGTTGGGATTCAAAACGTCGCGCCAACGTCCTCCCGGAGCCTCTTCCGGGAGTTCCAACCGGAATCGGGTCGAGTCCGAAGCGCTGTTGAGGACCACGAGAGCAGGGGATGATTGCGTCGTGGGGTCGGGAATTCTCCAGAAGGCGAGTTGGTGGTGGTCTACCCAGGCTGGACGATAGTCACCGTCGCGGAGCGCGGGGTGGGTTTTGCGAAGGGTGGCAAGGCGGCTCCAGAGTTCGCGCAAAGGTTGATGCACCGTCGAACCAAGGGCGGAAGGGTGCAAGGAGGGCCGCAGAGCCGCGTCGCTGGTCGCGGCCTTTCTTCCTTCAAGTCCCACTTCCGATCCATAATAAACCATGGGAATTCCAGGGACGGTCGCCGACAGAATGGCGTGCGGATACAGGTGCGCCGGGTTGGCCAAGGTCGAGGCCACACGGTCGACGTCATGGTTGTCGCCGAAGGTCGCGAATCGGCGGCCGCGGTAGATGCCGTTTTCGCCGAACTGACGGTTCAAGGTCCAGGCGACCTCAAAGTAGTTTGCGTCGTTGAGGCTCGACCAGAGTCCTTTGAAGAGTTCATAGTTGGTCACCGCGTCGAGGCCGGCCTGCGGGGCCCAAAGGTTGTAGTCGCCGTGGACGACCTCTCCCATCAGCCAGAAGTCAGGTTTTTTGGCTTTGCAGAACGCGGAAAGTTCCCTGAGGAAATCTTTGTCGATGACGTCGGCCGCGTCGAGCCTCAACCCGTCAAGGTCGAAGGCCTCGATCCACCAGGCGACGGCGCCCAGAAGGTATTCGCGGACACTTGAATTCTTCAGGTTGAACTTCACCAAACTATGATGGCCGCTCCAGCCTTCGTACCAGAAGGGATCGCCCAACGGACTGGTCCGGCTAAAGTCCACACCGGTGAACCAATCGATGTAGTCGCTTTCCCTGCCGTGTTGCAGCAGGTCCACAAAAGGAGCAAAGCCGCGTCCGCTGTGGTTGAGGACTCCGTCGAACACGAGCCTGAAACCTGCGTCCTTCCAGGCTTTCAAGGTGGCCGTCAGATCGGCGTTGGTCCCAAGTCTGCGGTCGAGAGTAAAGTAGTCGTGGGTGTCGTAGCCGTGGCTTCCAGATTCCCAGAACGGGCCGAACAGAACGGCGTTGGTGCCCAAACGCGCCGCGGGTTCAATCCACTCGACAAGCTGGCGCATCCTCGGCACGGGCTCGCCGCCCGGGTTTTTCCACGGCGCGCCGCAGGTTCCCAGAGGGAAAAGGTGATAGATAAACGCGTCTTCGAACCATGGGTTCATGGTGTACTCCTTGGTGTCATGAGAAGATTCCGTAAAGGAACTGCCGGGTTCCCAAGTGAATCAGGTTCTCGTCTGGTTTGGCCCAGTTTCCCAGATGGAGGACTGTCCAGTGATTGAGGGTGCCCAGCCAGCCGGCGGCCAGAAGCCTGTGGCGACCCCGCATGTTGCCGTGCTGAAGTGCGGCCTCTTGAAAGAGTGCCTCCATCCGGCGTTGAAGCGCTTCTTGTCCAGGCCTAACCAGGGCGGCGGCGGGATTGTCCTGGGGCAGAAAGGTAAGCGACAGTTCGATTCGAAACCAGTCGGGTTCAAGGTTGGCGGCCTCGATCCAGAGGCCAGCCTGGCGTTCCAAGAACCACGGCAAATCACGATCGTAGGTGCCCAGAGTGTCGAGAATCCGGTCCAGGTGTCCAAAGCCGCGGTCGACCACGGCCTTCACCAAGCCTTCCTTGCTGCCGAAATGATGATACAGCGTCGGTTTGGTCACCGCCGACGTGTCCACAATTTCCTGAACGCCAACGGCTTCGACGCCCCGGCGGGCAAACAGGTTCAGAGCATCGTCGAGAAGGCGTTCCTTGGTGTCCATGGACGCAATGTATACCGATCGGTATACATTGTCAAGGAGGACCTGCCGGAGTACGATGCGGCATGAAGTCGCCCCCTCCCCTTGAACAATGGTTACCCAGGCTCTTGGCCGTTTGGCGCACCCAGCCTGGACCGACCGACGGGCTTTCGACCCGGGAAGCCGACGCCGTGGCGCTGGGCGTCAAGGAGCTTTCGCGCGGCCTTACCGGTGATCGGTCGCTGGCCGGCGGCGGCTACCTTTCCCGAGAAGACCTTTTGGGCGCCTATTTGCTGTACTACTGGCCTGTAAGTTTCGCCCAGACCCTTTTTGCTCTCAAACAGGCGGGCGTCCATTCGGGGAATCGGGCTCTCGACCTGGGAAGCGGTCCCGCGCCTGGCGCCTTCGCGCTCCTTGAGGCCGGGTGGAAGAACGTCACGGCAGCCGACCGGAGTCCGCAAGCTCTTGCGCTTGCCAGGAAGCTTGCTCAGCAGGGGGGAAGAACCCTTGAAACTGTTGCCTGGGAGGCCGGAGGTCCCCTTCCCGCAGGCGGCCCCTGGGACTTGATCGTCGTAGGGCATTTTCTCAATGAACTGGGTGTGGGTTCCCCCGACAAGACGCAGTTGCGCACCTCCTTCCTGAAAAGACTGACGGGCGTTTTGGCCCCGGGCGGGCGCATACTCGTTCTAGAGCCGGCTTCTCACGGGCCCAACGCCGAAGCATTGGCCTTAAGGGACGCGGTCGTGGCGCAAGGCTGGGGTGTCGCGGGACCTTGTTTCTTTCAGGGAGCCTGCCCCGCACTGGCCGCCGGGCAGGCGTGTCACGACGTGCTGAAATGGAAGGTTCCGCATCTTGTCGCACAGACCGCCCGACGGGCCGGAATCGACAAACGCGAGCTGCCATTCACCTGGCTAGTGCTCAAACCCTCCGGGGTGGCCCTGACGGACGCCTCGCTGGTTCGGGTGGTCAGCGAACCGATGTTGAACAAGGCCGGTCGGCGCCGGGTGGTGGTTTGCGGATTGTCCGGTCGTTTCAGTCTTTCGGCGCCCGGCTCCTACAGGTCGCCGCAGTGGCTAGAGGTTGGACGGGGTCAGGCGCTCCGTGTCACGAATCCAGAGATTCGGGAGGGCGGCTGGGGGATTTCCCCTTCCACCCTCCTTTCGACCGGACGAGACGCAGGACCAGAAAACTGGTCAACAGAAGCCCTCCGGTGACCGAGAACCCGAGCGCCGGCCCGCCGACTTCAACAAGGCTGCCCGCCACCAGATTGCCAATCGGCGTCGTGCCTCCGAAAAGCAACGAGTAGAAGGAGATGATCCGGCCGCGGTATTCAGCGGGCGAATTGACTTGAATGTACGAGTTGGCGGTCGTGAAGAACGCGACGTTCGAGAACCCCACGAGAATCATGAGCGCCCCGATCAGGGCAAACCAAGGGGCGAACGCCAGACCGAAGAAGAGCAGGCCTGTGATCAAAGGCATCACGAGGAGAATTCCTTTTCGCGGGCCTTTGCGGCTTCGAGCGGCAAGTGTGAGAGCGGCGGCCAGGCTCCCGAGACCCATAAAGCTCATCAGAAGGCCATACTGGGTTTCTCCGAGCCCCAGAGTCTGTTTGACAACAACGGGGAGGAGGACGGAAAAGTTGAATCCGAGAATCCCCATGATTCCCACAGCGACAAGGACTTCGCGCAAGTCCTTTTCCCTGCGAACAAAATTCACCCCGTCTTTGACCGACTGCCAGAGGTCGGGGGCGTCCTCCCGCGACGGCTGTGCGACCTTGGGCAGCCGGGGCAACACCGACAACAGCGGTAAAAAGCTCAGGGAGTTGATCGCAAAACACCAGCCGATACCCCAGGCTCCCATCACCAATCCGGCCAAGGCTGGTCCGACAATCCGCGAAGCGTTGAAGAGCGAAGAGTTGAGGGCGACCGCGTTCATGACCAGGTCGCGACCGACCAATTCGCCAACCATCGACTGGCGAGAAGGCATATCGAGGGTGTTGGCCAGGCCGAGGACCAGCGCAACACACAGAATCACCGGAAAACTCGCTGTGTGGGTGAAGACAAGCACCGAAAGGAGTCCGGACCCTAGGCAGAGCACCGCCTGGGTCATGAAGACAACGTGGGCCTTCACCAGCCGGTCGGTCAGCGCGCCTGCAAAAAGGGAAAGCAACATGACCGGAAGGAACTGAACGGCACCCACGAGCCCAAGCAAAAAGGGACTGCCCGTCAGCGTATACGCCAACCAGGGAAGGGCGAGATTTTGCATCCAGGTGCCGGGAAGTGAAATGGACTGGGCGAGCCAGAACGCGCGAAATGCAGGATTCCGCAAAGCAGGGAAACGGGAACTAGCGATGATCACTAATTCTGGTGGAGCCGTTGCTCGAGTGTCAATCGAATCGGAGGGGACTTACGACTTCGTTAAGAATTCGTCCACCTCGCGCGCTGTTGGGGGGTCGGCACCGTTCCTTGTACACGTTAGGGCCGCACAGGCGTTCGCGTAGCGCAGCGATGCCCCCAAGTCGGTCTCCCCGAGCGACGCGATTCCCGAGAAAGACAACAGCTGCCTGGCCTGCAACCAGCGCAGAAGTCCTGAATGGAAGGTGTCGCCGGCACCGATGGTGTCGGCGACAGAAACGGCAAAACCAGAAACCTCGGCGGACCTGCTGGTCCCGGCGTGGTGAAGGACGGCCACAGAACCCGACTCGCCCAGCGTCGCTACCAACAGGAGCGGCCGTGTCCGTGGTCCTGTCATCGCCGTTGCCGCGAGTTGGTCGAGTGCTCTTCGGCAGGGCTGACCAGGATACAGATACTCGAGATCGACCGCTGAAAGTTTGATGACGGTCGACGCGTGAGCCCAACCTTCAAATCGTCGCAAGTAAGCGTTCTTGTCCGCAATCATCGTGGCGCGGATATTAGGGTCGAAGCTGACGACCCTTTGATCGGCTTCACGCGCGACCAGCGCTTCGAGCGCCGTCGCCCCCGGCTCCATCGTCAACGAAATGGAACCAAACTGCAGGCATTCGACGTTGTCCAGCCGAGGTGGCAGCTGATCGGTGGTCAGCGACCGATCAGCGGAGTCGTTGAAGTAGAAGGCATACCGGGGTTCGTTGGATGCGTTCAGATCGATGAAGGCAAGGGTCGTGGGTTTGGCCACCCGGCGGATAAAGGAAACGTCGACCCGCTCGTGCTCGAGTCTTGAGACGAGTTTGTCCCCAAAAAAGTCTTCGGAGATTCGGCAGAAGAACGCCGTAGGCACTCCCAACCGAGCGAGCGCGAGCGCCACGTTGAACGGGCTTCCCCCGGTTCGCGGAACAAAACAAGGCTCGCCCGAAGCTGTACGTCCGGGCAGGAGGTCGATTAAGGCTTCGCCGCAACACAGAACCATCTTTCGTTCTCCGATAGAAATACAATCGATTACATTCTATTTGACTTTCAAGATTTGTCCAGAGATAATGCTTGGGAGGAGTAAGAAAATGCTCATTGGAATACCAGCAGTCATCGGTCCGGAGCTCCTGGGGCTTTTGCATCGCATGGGACATGGCGATGAACTTGTCCTTGGTGACGCGTTCTTTACCGGGGAGACGCTTAACCCTCGGGTCTTGCGCGCCGACGGAGTGAAAATCGCCGATCTTTTGGACGGAATTCTGACATTAGTGAACCTTGATAGCTATGATCCTGCGCCCGTCATCATGATGCAGCCAGCCGCGGGGGACGTTCTGGACCAAGATCTCGAGAAGGCGTACCGTTCAGCCATCGAGAGGCATTGGCCGCAAACGCCCGCTATTCTTCGGTTGGAACGGTTTGCTTTCTACGAAAGGGCAAAGAAGGGCTTCGCGGTGCTGATCACGGGCGAAACGACGAAATACGGCAATATCATTCTGAAAAAGGGTGTCATTCCAGTATCAAAAAAGTAATCGATTACAAAAAAGCGGCCACCGAAGTGGCCGCTTTGTCTTTGGTCGGGTCAATCAATCGTAGAGCAGGGGTTTCATGTCAGGATCGTCGATGGTGGTCTTGTCGTACCAGTGGAATCCTGTGTCGATGATCTTGGGCAGCTTCTCGCCCTTGAGCGCTTTGACGGCAGCTTCAACGGTCTTGTAGCCAATACCGACTGGGTCCTGAGTGATCGCTCCGGCTTCGGCGCCGCTTCGAATCGCGTCTTTCTGCTGCTTTCCAGCGTCGTAACCGATGACGACGATCTTGGGCTTCTTGAGTTCCTTCACCGCGTTCAGAACACCGATGATGGAGCCTTCGTTGGCACCAAACATCCCCTTGATATTCGGATGCGCCTGGATGATAGCCTTGGCCAAATCTGTCGACTTCAACTGGTCACCACCGCCGTACTGGACGTCGACAACCTTGATGTTGGGGTATTTGCTCTTGATGCGGTTCACAAACCCGTCACGGCGGTCGATGCCAGTGCGGCTTGTCTGGTCGTGGACAACGACGGCGACTTCGCCGGAACCGCCAATCAATTCGGCCATCTTGTCAGCGGCGAGGCCCGCGGCGGCAAGGTTGTCGGTGGTGGCAGTGCTCAGGGGAATGTCGCTGTCGACACCGGAGTCAAAGGCGATGACGGGAATGCCGGCGGCCTGGGCCTTCTTCAGAAGAGGAATGGCAGCCTTGCTGTCGAGGGCGGCGAAACCAATCGCGGAAGGCTTCTTGGCCAAGGCGGCGGTCAGCATATCGATCTGCTTGTCGACCATGGCTTCGGTTTCGGGTCCTTCAAACGTGACAACCACGTTGAAATCCTTGGCGGCCCTTTCCGCACCAAGCTTGACGGCCTGCCAGAACTGGTGCTGAAAGCCTTTGGAAATCAGCGGGATGTAGGTGGCTTGAGCCTGAGCCATGGCTCCGGTCAGGATCATTGCCGCGATAGTCAGAACAGTGAACAATCTCTTGTTCTTCATAACGACCTCCAGAAATCTGTTTTTTTCTCCTCAACGAGGAGTCGCTTCCTTACCTGCGTCTGCGCAGAATGTCCGCGTAGACAGCGAAGATCACGATCAAACCGGTGACCACAATCTGCCATTCCTGGGGAACGGAGAGAATTCGCAGGCCGTTGATCAAGACGCTCATGATGAAGGCGCCGATGACGGTTCCCAGCACTGTCCCTTCGCCACCGCTGAGAGAGACGCCGCCGATGACCGCCGCCGCGATGGCGTCGAGTTCGTAGCCCTGCCCGAGGGCGGGCTGCGCGGAGTTGAGCCGAGAAGAAATGAGGATACCTGCGACGCCGACGATGCCTCCCGCCAAGGAGTAGATTCCGATCTTCCAGCGGTCGACATTGACGCCCGAGAGCCGAACCGCTTCTTCGTTACTCCCCAAAGCGAAGGTGTAACGTCCCAAAACGGTTTTGTTGAGAACGAGGCTGGCGACGATGGCTACGCCAAAGAAGATGAGGACAGCGTTGGGAATCGTGAAGTTCGGAATGAGGCTGCTGAGGTCAATGATGGAGCCCATGGCGATCAGGTTGTAGATCTCAGTATCGTTGAAGTAGATCGGCTTGGTGCCCGAGATGACCAGCGAAAGGCCCTTGGCGATCAGCATCATGCCTAGGGTCGCGATAAACGGGGGAATCTTAAGCTTGGCGATCAGCGCGCCATTGAAGAAGCCCACCAACGCCCCGGTTCCAATACCGCCCAGAACGCCTAGCCAGACGGGTCCGCCCCAGTACGTGATAAACACGCCGGTGATCACCGCGCAGAACGTCATTAGGGTACCGATGGAAAGGTCGATTCCCCCGGTGATGATGACGAAAGTGACGCCGATGCCAAGAACGCCCGACACGGCGGTGGAAAGCATGATCGATATCAGGTTGTCGGTCTGAAAGAAGTTGGGGGAGGAGAACGAGAAAATGATCAGCATTGCCACTAGGCTGGCGAACGCGAGGAGCTTCTGCGTGGCGCTCGCGTTGATGAGTGATCGCTTCTTGTTGGTCTGATTGCTTGTAGTGGTCATGGCCGTTCCTTCTCTTCCTGGTTTGACTCGCGTAGCGTGGCGAGTTTCATGATGTTCTCTTGGGTGATTTCCTCGCCCGAAAGTTCTCCGGTGATCCGTCCTTCGCACATGACAAGCACGCGGTGGCACAGACGGATGACTTCTGGAAGCTCCGAGGAAATCATGATGATGGTCTTTCCTTCCTCTGCGAGACTTTTGAGCAGTTTGTAGATTTCAAATTTGGCACCAACGTCGATACCCCTCGTGGGTTCGTCGAAGATCAGGAGCTGAGAATCACGCACTAACCACTTGGCGATGATGACCTTCTGCTGATTTCCTCCAGAAAGGAATTTCACCTTCTGGTCGATCCCCGGAGTCTTGATACTCAGTGACTGCACGAAGGAGTCTGCGACTTTGCGCGTGGCCTTGGTCCTGACGACCCCAAGGTGGTTCACGAACTTGTTCATCGTGGCCAAGACGACATTCAGTTCGACATCCATGCCAATCGCGAGGCCAAAGCGTTTGCGGTCTTCCGAGAGGTAGCCGATTCCTTGCCGTACCGCGTCTTGAGGACTCTTGATATGAATTCGTTTTCCTTTGAAAAAGATTTCTCCGGTTTCAAACGGGTCGGCACCGAAGACCGCCCGCGCGACTTCGGTTCGTCCGGCCCCCATGAGCCCGGCAAAACCCAGAATCTCACCCTTACGGACCTGGAAATTCACATTCTTGATCGCGCGGCCGCGGTTTAGGTTCTTGACCTCAAGAAGGACTTCACCCGCTTTGGCGGCAGGAGGGGTTCGGGCCATTTCATCGAGCTTACGCCCCACCATCATATTGATGATCTGCTCCAACTCGACGTCGGCGGCATTGACCGTATCTATATAGGTTCCGTCACGCATGACCGTCACTCTGTCGGCGATCTTCTTGATTTCGTCCATGCGGTGCGAGATGTAAACGATGCCGACGCCTTCAGACTTCAAGTGGCGGATGATCCGGAACAGTTCCTCAATTTCGGCGTCATTCAGCGCTGCGGTGGGTTCGTCCATGATCAGAAGCTGAGAATTGTGCGAAAGCGCTTTCACAATCTCGATCATCTGTTGTTTGGCGACGACAAGGTCCATGACGCGGACTTGCGGATCGAGTTCGAGCTTCAGCATGTCGAAAAGCTCACGGGCCCTTTCGTTGAGTTTCTTCTCGTCAAGGAACAGACCGAACAGATTTCGCGGCTCGCGGCCGATGAAGATGTTCTGCGCCGCGCTCAGGTGCTGCATCAGGTTCAATTCCTGATGGATGATGCCGATGCCCAGGTTCTGGGCCGCCTTGGGGCTGGCGATCTCAACGGTCCTTCCTTGAAATTGGATGGTTCCGCCATCCTTGGTGTAGACCCCAGCAAGAATCTTCATGAGGGTGGATTTTCCGGCACCGTTCTCCCCGAGCAACGCGTGAATCTCGCCGGCTCGGACGTCGAAGCGAACGTCGTTGAGCGCCAGTACACCTGGAAACGACTTGTGGATACCTTCCATTTGAAGCAAGACATCACTCACGATTTCCGACTCCTTCGAGGCCGTCATTCATCTCGATTCCTCCGACAAAATCATGATTGGGCGACTTCTCAGATTTGTCAACAAAGATTTGTAATCGATTTCATTCGGGATTTCTCAACAGCAAGAATTGTGACGGATTCTCACCTCCTCTGCATGTCCGACTCGACTTTTCCCGGAATTTTGGGCCTATTTGTGTTAATTGGCCTAACTTTGCCCTCGAAGGCCGCCTTTAGCGGGGTGCCTCACGAGATCTTCCTCATGTGAAACGATTACATTCATTGGCTTGACAATTTGGAAGAACGTCAAAATAATGAATCCGAAGAAAAGGGTTGGCAGTGAACATCATGTTCAAAAATCAGGACTGGGAAGGATGACTTCCGAGACCGTCACCATCAAAGACGTCGCCGCCTTCGCAGGAGTTTCGACGGCGACTGTCTCCCGCGCTCTCAGCGGCGACCCACGGGTCACAGAAGAGACGAGGCTCAAGGTTGCCGAAGCCGCCGAAAAGCTCCAATACGACATGAATCACGCCGCGCGAAGCTTGAAAATGAAGGCGACGCGGACCATTGGCATTTTGGCGCCCGAGTTGGCCAACGATTTTTTTATGGAAATTGCTCAGGGAGTCGAGAACGAGTTGGCCCTCAGCGGTTACACGATTCTTCTGTGCTCGTCGCGGGAGTCGTTTGAGGAGGAGGAGAAGCGGCTGAGGTTGCTCCGCGAACGGGGTGTCGACGGCATCATTGTCTTTCCTTCCGGGAATCAAAGCAGCCACCTCAAGCGCGTTATCGATCGCGGAACCCCGCTTGTCCTGATCGACAGGAGCGTGGAGGGGCTGGTTTCCGACGCCGTTTTGGTCAACAACGAAGGTGCTTCCTACGAAGCGACAAGGGCGTTGATCGAAGACGGACACAAGCGCATTGGGTTCCTCGGTGGCAACTTGAACATTCTGACCTCGCGGGAGCGTTTTGAAGGCTACTTTCGCGCCATGGCCGAGGCCAATTTGGCGATGGAGCCCAACTTTGTGAAGTTCGGTGACATGCATTCGGGGAGCGGCTACGCCATGATGAAGGAGATGTTAAGCCAGCCCGACCCTCCCACCGCCTATTTCATCGTCAATCATTTCATGCACATCGGGGCGACCACCTACGTGATGAGTCAGACGGACTACCGTCAGTCGAAGGTCATCTTTGCGAGTTTCGACGAAATGTTCTACGCGTCTCTGTTGCCCTTCTGCCGCTATGGCGTGGCCCAACCCATGGCCGAGATGGGAAAAGTCGCCGCGCACCTCCTGCTGGACCGAATCAATGGAAAGGAGAGGGCGTTTCCCGAGATCATCCGACTCGAAACCCGCCTGATCAAACACCCGGCTGTCGGCTTGGACACCGCCATCGTGTAGTCCGTCTACTTTATTGACTAATTTCGTAGTATATTTGAGGGGTCAAGGAGGACATCATGGCCGTAGAAACTATAGGTCCTGCAGTATTGGATCCGTTCAGTCTGACGCCGGATCGTGCTCCAGAAGAACCTCGAGAGCCGGACCAAGAAGTTCAAGCTCAAGTGAAGGCCGAAGAGCAAGCTCCGCTTCCAGAGGGCTTGGGAACCAAGATCGACACGTCGGCCTAAGCGGCCGAGTTCTAGACGGTCTTGGTTGAGCGTCCTCTGGCTAAAGACGCCAGGATTCCCAGGGCACAAAGTCCCGCCGAGACACCAAAACCCCAGCGTTGAGCCATCAGGAACTCTCCCGCCGTTTCTGAATTGATGGCGTGACTCCCCAAAATCACCGACATGAGAACCAACGCCAAACCCATGGAGAGCATCTGACCAATCATGCGCATGGTCGCAACTGTGGCCGAGGCGAGGCCAAGGTCGTGTTTCTCCACTGAACCCATGATCGCGTTTGTGTTGGGAGAAGAAAATAATGCAAAGCCCAAGCCGAGCAGCACCAAGGCCGCGAGGACCCAAACCAGAGGCGTCGTGGCGTCAAGGAAGGTCAAAACCCCTAAACCAAGTGCCGTCAGCCCCATACCGACCGAGGCCAGTAGCCGAGGCGAAACCCGGTCGGAAAGACGTCCTGTGATGGGCGAAAAGACAGCTTGGATGAGCGGTTGCGCGATCAAGACCAACCCGGCCTCGGAGGGTGGCAGTCCGCGGATCGACTCAAGGTAGAGACTCAAGAAGAAGGCGACGGCAAAGGTGGCGCTGTAGCTGATCATGGCGGCCAGGTTGGAGAAGGCGAAAGTCCGGTTCTTTGTGAATAAGGTGACAGGAAGGATGGGGCTGTTTGTCCGCGATTCGAACAGCCAGAAGCCGACAAGGACCACCAAGCCGCCGCACGACAGGCCAATCCCCCAAAGACTAGGAAGGTCGGACAACCCGACAAGCAAGAGCCCCAAGCCAACGGCGTACAGCGTCGCACCCACGAGATCCAGACCGCCGTGGTGGTGTTGCCTGTCGTTGCCGCGCAGACGCCAAAGGATCAGAACCACGACGACCGAACTCAGAAGAGCGTGGCTCCAGAAGAGCCCTCTCCAGCCAAACACCTGAGTGATCAGGCCCCCCAGAACGGGACCGGCAGACAGGCCGAAATACACCATGGCGACATTGATACCCAGAATCCGTCCACGCTGCTGGGGCGGATACGCGGCAACGAGAACGGCCGTGACCGTCCCGAAGGCCATCGCCGCGCCGATGCTCGAAAATGCCCTCGCCAAAATCAGCCCCGTCGCATCAGTCACCAGGGCGGCCGCGGCGCTGCCGACACCGTAAATGATCATGCCGATGCCGAAGATCATCTGACGACCGTGAAGGTCGCCGAGCCGGCCCAGGGGCATAACAAAAACGGCCGATACCAAGACGTAGATGGTGACGATCCAGTTGAGTGCGACGCCGCTGAGGTGGAATTCGATGCCGATGAGAGGAAGGGCCACGTTGACTGAAGAGGCGGCGAAGCTCGTGCAGAAGGCGCTGACCGTGGTGATGAACAGCACCAAAGTCGGGGAGGTCTTGTTCATGGCGTCAAGTATAGCCTATGACAGAACCATGAAACCTTCTCCTCAAGACTGTGACCTGGCCAGCTGGGCGTACTTTGTCTCGTTTGCTTCTTTGGGTCTAGGCCTCCCCATTCCCTTTCTGAGTCTTGTCGCAGGGATCGTTTTTCACCTTGTTCAGCACAGAAAGTCGCCTTTTCTTGCGTTCCATTCGTGGCAGGCGCTATTGCTGGGCCTGATTCCCTCGCTCGTGGTCGGCGTGTGGTCGTGCTGGGGCCTGGGCGTTCTGTTTGACTATTTTCTGAGTGCCGGAAACCTGGTGGCCGATTTGACGGCCTTCTGGTCGTTGGGAATCGTCAGTGCCGCACTTCTCTCGGGCGAGATCTTGCTCGGACTGAGGGCCGCCGCCGAAGCCAAACGCGGCGAAGCGGTTGGTTTTGGTCCCCTGGGGAGTTTCTGTCGGCGACTGGCGTTCAAGTTGTAGGAACGGCTCTCAGAACGCCCGAAGGTACTGCGAAGGCACACGACGTTTTTCGGCGGGCGCGGTTCGGTTGGGAAAATGCGGGTCGCGCAACAGGAGGCGTCCGAGCAGCACCGCGTCGGCGTCGCCCGCATCGAGCACGGCCTGGGCAAGGGCTGCGTCGGTGATCAGCCCCACAGCTCCTGTCGGCAGACCGGTTTCTCGCCGAATCTGCGCCGCCAAGGGGACCTGATAGCCGGGAGTCAGAGGAATCTTGACCCCTGGAACCACTCCACCCGACGATACGTCGACGAAATCCAGACCCTCCTCTTTGAGAAGCTTGAGCAGACCTACGGTTTGATCGACCGACCAGCCGCCTTCGACCCAGTCGGTCGCGGAGACGCGGAACAAGAGCGGCATCGTATCGGGGAGAACTTTTCGCACGGCTCGGGTCACTTCGCGGGCAAGCCTGAAACGGTTTTCGGCCGAGCCGCCGTAGGCGTCGGTTCTCTTATTGCTGAGTGGCGACAGGAACTGGTGAATTAGGTAGCCGTGAGCTCCATGAACCTCGACGGCGTCAAACCCTGCACTCACGGCTCGTCGTGCCGCCGAGACAAAATCGCTGACGACACCCTCGATCCCCGCCTGGTCGAGGGCTATGGGCGACGGATAGGTCGGGTCGAAGGCGCCTTCGCTCGCCGAGACAACCTGCCAGCCGCCCTGGTTTTGCGGGACCATACCCGCACCGAGCCAAGGAACTTGTGTCGAGGCCTTTCGCCCGGCGTGCGCCAGCTGGATCGCGATCTTGGCCCCCGCTGCATGCACGGCGTCGACGACGGGACGGAGAGCCTCACGCTGCGCGTCGTTCCAAAGTCCTAAATCGGCGGGGCTGATGCGGCCTCGTGCCTGAACAGCGGTGGCTTCGACGATGACAAGACCCACACCGCCAAGGGCCCTTTCGGCGTAATGCCGCAAATGCCAAGGCTGGACGAGTCCGTCGACGGCCGAATACTGGCACATGGGGGTCATGATCAGCCGGTTGGGCAGTTCGAGATCACGAAGCCGCAGAGGGGAAAAGAGAGAGGGTTTGGGTTCCATCTGTCGAAGATAGGCCCGGGAGGATTCGTTGGTCAAATGAAGGCTTCAGGCAGGGGTCGGTTTGCCTGTGTCGGTGCGGAAGGCATTCACGGCCTGATCGAGGGTCTCTCGCGCCCGCGCCAGTCTGTCAGCCTGGGCAGCGACTTCATTGACCGTCCGGGTGATTTCACCCAATCCCTCCGTAATTTCTCCGATGTTCGAAACCACTTCGTGGCTGATCTGGCCCACTTGTTCAAGCGTTTCACCCCGGGTAGCCTCGGCTTCACGAATCTTTGCCACGACATCGTCAATGGTTATCTTGATCTGGTTCGATGTCATGGCACTGGCGGCGGCGAGCTTGGAGATTTCGTCGGCAACGACCGCAAAACCCTTTCCTGATTCGCCAGCGTGGGCCGCTTCGATCGCGGCGTTGAGAGAGAGGATGTTGGTCTGCGACGCGATCTCGGCGATGGCACCGATAAGGTGTTGAATCGAAGCGACGCTGTCGGTGATCTCTGAGATTTTTGAAAACGACAGTTCGAAGACTTCCCTTCCTCGGTCGGATTCCAACAACAACGCCTCGACGGCCTTCCGATTGGCTCCCGAGAGTTCCGCGATCTTCTCCACACCCTGGGAGAGATTAATGGCGGAGAAAGGCATCCTGCAGGGTGGCGACCTGCGCCAGTCCGTTTTGAGAAACATGGATCCTTTGGTCGGCTTTCTTCAGTTGTTCCAGAATCGACTCGGAGTTGGCTTCGATCTGGACCGCCGACGACGTTGCCGAAGCCGCAGAGTCGACCAACTGGTCTTTCACTTGAAGATTCTCCGTCGAGGCGTCCTGGATTCTTCGAAATGCAAGCGTCAGCGATTCGAGGAAACCGTCGAAGTCGCGCCCCAAGGTTCCCAGCTCATCCGTTCGGCGGCTCTGGAAGCGGAGACGGAGGTCCCCCGCCCCAATCCGTGCAACGGTCGAACCCAACGAACGGAAGGCCTGGGAGAGTCCCTCCGCGATGATGAAACTCAAGATCAGGGCCACGAGGAGTGCCAGAAGAATTACCGACAAACCCGCTACGGTACTCGCGACTTTGATGGCCGCGACACCTTCTCGGATGGTAGCGTCTTTGGTGCGGATAACCTGCCCTGTGAGCGTCAGCGACTCGTTGAGTCCACGAAGCTGACTGAACAACTTCGCGAGGTCAAATTTGACGACGTCGCCGTCTTTAGCTTGGCCGCTGTAGGCGGCTTGTGAGAATTGCGCCCACGTTGTGGAGGCGGGGCTCAGACCCTCACTTTCGGCGTCCTTCAGGACGGAATCCAGGGCCTTGGAGACTCCCTCAAGCCATTTGGCGGAAACATTTCCCAGTTTCTTGACCGAGGCGACGGCTTCACCGAGTTCGGCCGATGCCGCCACGAGGGCCTTAACGCCCTCGACAGATTTCAGGGCCTTTTCGTAGTCGCCCTTCGCCTCGTCAAAGGCGGCCTTCTGCATGCCAAACGAGTAAATCACCAGTCGGTTGGCCTGGAGTTCTAGCCCACTGGCAGCTCTTTCGACGTCACGAAAGACATCGGGTTCCTGACTCATGGTGTCCACGGGTGCCAGGAGCCACCAATAGGTCACCACAGAACCCAGGAATAGGGCCCCCGTTGATGCCACAAGAACTAGGAGCTTGGTGCGGAGTTTCAGGATCGCTTCCTTCGAAAATAGACGGTGTAGCGTTCATAGCCGATGTCGTTCAACGGAAGAAACCGGAGTCCTGTTTCCTGGTGGCGGGCCCGGAATTGGCCGGTCCACCTTCGCCATTGTCGTTCGTTGTCGGGCGTTAGCATGGATTCCGGTCGCTCAAAATCACCGGTTAACGTTCTCTCTTCATCGCAAAGCCCGGCAAGGAGGACGGGGCCGTCGAGGAAGGCATACAAGTCGGGATCTCCGGGAAGAGGAACCGCCGTCAGCCCCTTGGGGAACTCGATTCGAAGCGTGTCGTGATGCCAGCTCCTCAGGATTCGGCCCCAGCCAACTTCGGATGAGGTCCAAGCGGTCGGCTGGCCATTGACCGTAACAACGGCCGGAGCCTTCAACCAGCTGGGCAGACGAATTGCCAGCTCGTAGGTTGTCGCTTGTTCGTGGTCCAATTTCAGATGGTAGACCCATCGGTCCGGGGCGCCCAAAGGAAGGGCCCGGTCCTTGTTGATCGCCTGGGTGGGACCCGACAAGGTGTCGAGGATGAGCTCCGCCGACGCTTCTCCGCCTTGATCCCACTGGACCACCGACGGGACAAACTGACTCAACACCAGTCCGGTCTCCGAACGGTACCAAATTCCGCCAGTGTGGGTGGCGTTGGCCTGCACGAGGCTGCCGTGACAGCAGAAGAAGTGACCCGTCTCGCTGGCCCACCCCTTTCTTGCCCCAGGGGCGAGGGGAAGAAAATACGTGATCAAACCCTTGAGGGGATACTCGGCCTGTTGCCCGTGGGTTGGTGTTCCTTCCCAATGCCCTTGCGCCAAGACACCATTGAGAAGGTTTCTCTCCCAGTAGTCGGAATAGCTCGATTCTCCCGTCCATCGCAGGAGGAATTCCGCAAGCCTCATCATGTTATAGACCGTGCAATGCTCTTGGTTCTTTTCTCCCAGGCGCGCCGAGAGATTCCCAGGGGGACCCCAGATTTCGCCGCTGGTTTGCCCACCGGTCGCGTACTGCCCACGAGTGGTTACCGTCTGGTTCCAATAGGCTTCGACGATCTGAAACCAGCGTGTTTCGCGGGTCACCTCAAAAGCTCGCGCGGCACCAAGGACTTCGGGAATGGTGGTGTTGGCGTGCATATTCGACACGACATCCGTTCCCGCCAGGAGCGGATCGAACAATCGCCTTCGCGTGTAGCGGTCCATGAGGATCCGGTGCACGGGGTCGGCGGTGATGCCGAAAAGGTCCGCCCAAACTTCCAGCATGCCTCCGGTCTCGAAGTCCAGGATGTCGTCAAGCTGCTCGATAGTGAGAGTTGAGGTCCAGCGATCGAACCATCGGGCCCATTTCACCGTCACCTCAAGCGCGGGAGCATACGCGGTGGCCTTGTAGAAGTCCAGAAGACCCATCAACGTCTTGTGAACGGTATATTGCGGTGCCCAGATGGCTTTTCCCACGCTGGTCCAGTGGAGGTATTTTTCCGGAATGGAGCCGGCCCATTCCCCGCCGTTGTCGAGCTGGCAAAGAACCAATTCGTCGATGATCGCTTCGGCTTTCGCCCGGATTTCACGGTCGCCGGCGAGAGCCAGCGGGCCTGCCGCCGACAGCCAGTGGCCGAGAAAGTGGCCTCGAAGCTGACTCGTCGGAGCCTCCCAGCCACCGTGCAAATCGGTCCGAAGGCTCGGATCGCTCCACCGGCCCGCTTCAAACTGGTACGGCTGAAGGAGCAACTCGCTCGACAAACCCAGCATGTACCGACGATTGGCCTCTTGACGGGCTTTGAGTGGCCCCACTCCCAATCGAATTCCTTCTAGGGCGAGCGGTGTCAGTTTCATGGAATTGTCCGAATCCAGACCCTCATTTCGCCTTCTCCACGATTTCCCCAAAGATGGTAGGGGACGAGGATGGCCTCGGTTCTTCTTTGCGACGGTGGTTGCGTATCGAGCGAAGCCGCTTCTGCCGGCGACTCGGCACGTGTGGCTTCGACGCGCAACCTCAGAGCCCCAGGCCCAAGGCCCGGCGCGGACTCCACCTTGGCTTTCGACGTGGTGTCCAATGCCAGGAGATGAAGGTCAGATCCGTTGTCGACCTGTTCCGCACAATAGACCAAGGGGCCACGTTGGAGGGCAACCTGTCCAAAGGTTTCTCTCACTCTGGGGTGGCTCCTGAGGAATCTCACTTCCATTGGCAGGACCAAATCGACAACGTCGCCAGACTTCCAACTTCTCGTCAAGGTGAGGTAGCCGTTTTCCATCGGCCCAAGGGAAACAGGGATGCTGTTGATCGAAAGGGAAGGCCGAGTTGTCCAGCTCGGGACCCGCATGAAGAAAGTCCACGAAGAATCAGAGGCCGGTGCCTGCACGAAGGTGAATTTCACCGACCCGTCCCAGGGGTACTCGGTGGTTTGATTCACAGTGAGTTCCGTCCCTCGGAAGGGGATAGTCGCCGTACCGTGGGCAAATTGGTGGGCAAAGACTCCCCGGTCCGACACACTATACTGGTACTGGCTGAAGGAAGCGATGGTTCGGGCGATGTTTGGTGGGCAGCAGGAGCAGCCGAACCACTCGACGCGCTGGACCTTCACGTGGTCAAGGTCTTTGCGGTAGCGAGCGAGCGGCGGGGTCACTTCGAGCGGGTTAACATAGAAATACCGCGTTCCTTCGAGGGAGATTCCGGAGAGCGATCCGTTGTACAAAGCCCTTTCAAGGATGTCGGCGTATCGGCTGTCGGGGTCGGCCAGAGTCATACGCCAAGCCCACAAGACCAAGCCAATCGCAGCGCACGTTTCTGTGTAGGCTGAATCCGATGGAAGGTCATCGTCGATGGTGAAGCGCTCACCTTCCGATTGGGAACCCAGTCCCCCTGTGATGTACATGCGATGCTCAACGACGTTGTGCCAGAGGGCATCCAAAGCTGGCTTCAGAGTGCTGTCGTTGTCCACCCGCATCTGGTCGGCCATGGCGGTGTACAGGTACATGGCCCTCACCGAGTGACCTTCGGCCACCATTTGTTCCCGAACCGGAAGGTGGTCCTGGAAATAGTCCGGGCCATTCCAAGGCTTTGGCTGGAACGGCCAAGCGATCACCATTTTTGGGTCCAGGACACCTGGATGACGGCCTCGTTCATCAACGAAGAACCGCGAGAGGTCCCGGTACTTCTGTTCTCCTGTGGCATCCGCCAGTTTCTGCAAGGCCAACTCGATTTCGGGGTGGCCGTCAAAAGCCACGATCTGGCCGGGTCCGTTGCCAAAGGTCGTGACCAAATGGTCAGCATAGCGCTTCATGACCTCGAGAAAGGCCTTCTTGCCCGTTGCTTGCCAATAGGCGACGGCACCTTCCATCAAATGACCACCGCAATACATCTCGTGGCCCATGGCAAAGTCTGTCCAACGTTTCCCTTTGGCCTTGACCGAGAAATAGGTCTGCAAATAGCCGTCCGGCTCCTGTGCTTGGGCGATCAGTTCCACCACGGTGTCGATTTGGGCCTCGAGAGCCGCATCGGGCCTGGTCATCAGACTGAACGCGGCCGCCTCGATCCATTTGCCGATGTCGCTATCTTGAAAGATCAGTCCGTAGAACTCTCCCTTCTTCAGCCCTGCGGCGATCCGGAAGTTTTCGACCGAATGGCTGGGTTCGGCTCCGGGAATTTCGTCGTTCAAGGCCTTCCACTGGTAGGGGAGGACCTGCTCGGCGACGAGGTCTTGCTTGGCTTTCCAAAAACCACCGGTGATGCTGACATTTCGGGGTGACAGGGGGTGGGACGAGTTCATGGATGCGTTCCTTTGGGCAGTTTCAGCCTTTGATGCCGCCGGCAGTCAGTCCTTCAATGAAAGACTTCTGGGCG
>CAYYUZ010000032.1:0-32840 GCA_964475005.1 uncultured Spirochaetales bacterium | reverse complement strand
AGCAGCAACAACAGGCTGGGCGGGTTTCTCTCGAAGATACGGCTGAAGGACATGAGGGCGGTTACAGCGAGCAAAGCCAAGGCGGGAGCCCAAGCCAAAAGATCCCCATATCGATAGAGCTGATCCATGGTTGACACAACGGTACCCCCAACAGACCGTTATTACAAGGACATTTTGGACTTTTGAGAGATTTCTATAGTTTCTTCGCGAGAAGAGCGTTCACTAGAGCCGGGGAAGCCCGGCCTCCTGTTGCCTGCATGACCTGCCCAACCAAGTAGCCTTTCTGCCGCACGTCACCAGCCTTGACAGCCTCGACAACGTTGGCGTTTTTGGCGAACACCTGATCGACAATGGGTGAAAGCTGCTCCTCGGTCGTGATCGCTTCCCAGCCCTTTTCTTTAAGCAGGACCTCGGGGTCTTTCTTCTCTTCAAAGACGGCGTCCAAAAGCTGCTTCGCGATCTTGATGTGGATGCGGCCCGAATCCAACAGGATTTGCAGCTTGGCAAGGCGGTCGGCGGTGAGCGGACTGGTTTCGAGGCTCAGGCCAAAGTGATTGAGCTCTTTCTGAACGTCACCCATGAGCCAGTTGGCAATGGCCAAGCCGGCCGTCGGTCCGCCGCCAGCGGCTTTGGCCGCCGACTCGAAGAAATCGGCCACGAAGCGTCCCTCGGTGACAAAGTCGGCTTGTTCGCGGCTCAGCTGGAAGGCCTCGGTCAAGCGTTTTCTCCGCGCCAGCGGCAACTCGACTTGGCGCTTCTCGATGGCCTGAAAGAAGGCGGCATCGGGAACAAACGGAGGGATGTCGGGTTCGGGAAAGTACCGGTAGTCGAGACTGCCTTCTTTCGTCCGCATGCTTTCGGTAACGTCGCGGTTTTCGTTCCACAGACGGGTTTCCTGAACAAGCTTCTGGCCGCCGTCGAGGGCGGTTGCCTGGCGTTTGGATTCGAATTCGATGGCTTTCTTGATGAAGCGCGTCGAGTTCAGGTTCTTGACTTCGATCTTGGTTCCCAGGGGTTCGCCGGCCTTTCGAATCGAGACGTTGGTATCGCATTTCATCGATCCCTCGTCCATGTTGCCGTCGGAGACACCCAGGTAGCGAACCAAGCGTTGAAAAGACAAAAGGAACGCCTCGGCGTCTTCTCCGCTGGTCAGATCGGGCTCGGTGACGACTTCGAGAAGCGAGTAGCCGGCCCGGTTGTAGTCGCACAGCGACATGTCGCCGGCGTGGATCATCTTGCCGGCGTCTTCCTCTAGATGCACGTCGTGGATGCGGACGGCTTTGACGGTGCCGTCAGGGGAGAGGAACTGAATCGAACCGTCGCGTCCCACCGGATCGTGAAACTGGGTGATCTGATAGTTCTTAGGCATGTCGGGGTAAAAGTAGTTCTTCCGGTCGAACAGGGTCCGTTTCGAAAGGCTGCAGTCGAGGGCCCTCGCCACCACGTAGGCTTGATTCAGGGCTTCTTCGTTGAGGACGGGCAAGACCCCGGGGTAGCCCAAGCACACGGGACAGACGTTGGAATTCGGCTCGTCGCCGAATTCGGCCTGACAGCCGCAAAACGCCTTGGTCTTGGTGTTGAGGTGAATGTGGATCTCGAGGCCCACGACGGTCTGGTACATCACTTGCTCCAATCCAAAGAGGTTCCGGGACAGGGCACAACGGGGACACGGGCAGCAAACGCGGCGGCGGCCTCAAAGAGTCGGGCTTCGCCGAACGCAGGCGCGGTGAACTGCATCCCAATGGGCAACCCCTCGGCCAAGCCAGCGGGAAAAGCCAGCGCGGGAACTCCTGCCAGATTGGCGGTGACGGTGAACTTGTCGGCGAGTTTTTGTTGGAAGTCGTTCATGGAAGCGTCTCCATGAACAAATGGGGGCGTCGGAAAGGCTGGGCTGAGGAGGAGATCGGCGCGGTCGAACACGCTCTGAAGGTCGCGTCGGATCAGGGTTCTGACCTTCTGGGCCTTGGTGTAGAACTGGTCCTGAAAGCCCGACCGCAGAACGTAGGTTCCCACCATGATTCTTGTCTTCACCTCGTCCCCGAAGCCGGCCGTCCGGCTTTGGCGCACCAAGTGTTCGGGGTTCTCGGCGTAGACCGGCCTGTGTCCGTAGCGGATACCGTTGAACCTAGCCAAGTTGGCACTGGCTTCGGCCATGGCGATCGTGTAGTAAGACGGAACGGCATACTCGAGAGTCGGCAGGGTCACAGGGAGCAGGGCGTAGCCGAGGTCTTTGAGTACCGACAGAGTGTGTTCGTAGACGGCTTTGACCGCAGGGTCGAGGTCGGCCAAGTCGGAAAGCACGGCAATGGTTTTCACGGCCTTCGGTGGCAACGCCTCGGCGTCGAGAGACGTCTGGTCGTGGACATCGCGTCCCTTGCAGGTGTCGAAGACCCAACGCACAAGGTCGAGGTCAGCGGAAAGGACTCCGGGTGTTTCGAGGCTTGAGGCGTAGGCGGTCAGCCCGTACCGGCTTAGCACCCCATAGGTGGGCTTGAAGCCGTAGACACCACAAAACGCCGCAGGCTGCCTCACAGACCCGCCTGTATCGGTTCCCAGAGCAAAGGGAACCAAACCCGCCGCCACCGCCGCCGCGCTTCCTCCCGAAGAACCACCGGCCACGCGCGCGATGTCCCAGGGGTTGTGCGTCTTGCCAAGGGCCGAGTTGTCCGTGGAGCTGCCCATGCCGAATTCGTCGAGATTGGTCTTCCCGATGACAAAGGCGCCAGCAGCCTTCAATCGGGCCACCACGGTCGCATCGTATGGACTGACCACATTGGCCAGCATCTTTGACCCGCAGGTAAGGGGAAACCCCTCAACCGCGATGTTGTCCTTAACGCCGAAAGGAAGACCCGACAGAGGTCCAGCGCCCAGGCCGGGCACCGGGTCAGCTTCGGGGCGGAAAGTCAGGAAGCTCCCGATCTTCTTTTCCCAGGGACCCGCGTAGTCGAGGTAGGCTTTTTTTTTGCTCTGGAACTGTTTCCAGGCGGTTGCGGGGGCGCTCATCAGGGACTCCTACAAGACGTTGGGGATGACGAAGAAGCGATCTTCCCGCTCGGGGGCCTGTTCGATAAGGGCGTCCGCGAGGTCGCTGGCGACCACGGTGTCTGGGCGGACGCGGTTGTCCTTCACCAAGGCGTGCGTGGTCGGTTCGAGTCCCTCGGTGTCGAGAGCGTTCATCTTTTCAAAATAGGACAGCATTTGAGACACGGCAGCGCCCAAGCGGTCCAGGTCTCCCTCGCCCAAGTCAATCTGGGCCAAGGCGGCGGTGGTTTCGAGTTCCCCAATATCCATGAAAGCCTCTTTTGATCCGTTCATTATTCAGGAACGGTCGCACCTGTCAAGTTTGACAGGGGTCAACGGCGGACCAAGGGGAGGCCCACGCCTGGAGCTGGCCGTTCCTGCAGCACGCTTCGGCGGAACCGGAACAGCGCCGCAGGGCGTCCGGTATTCGAGGCGTCGCGATGTCCGGTTTCTTTTACCAGTCCCCCCTGAATGACGAGACGGCGGAAGTTCTGTTTGTGGAGAGGAACCCCCGAAAGAGCTTCCGCGACCCGCTGAATTCTGAGCAGTGTGAATTCAGGCGGCATGAGTTCGAAGATCACGGGGCGGTAGCCAATCTTTCCCCTCAGCCTTCCCAACGAAGAAGCCAGGATGCGTCGGTGGTCGTGCCCCATGGCCACGCCGGTCTGCCCGATCGCGGCCGCCAAAAGGGAATCGCCCATGTCTTTCTGGGAAATCGGCAGGTCGCAACGTTCGGGCTCGGGTCGGCTGGCCCAGTCGCGATGGCTTTCGGCAACCAGGCCGGCTTCGTACAGCAATTCGAATCGAGGAAGAACCTTTTCAGGATCCCAAGGAAATCGGCCGTGGCCGAAATTGACCCGAATTCGTTCGAGCCGGAGCTCGTGCGCCTCGGCGTGGGTCTCCTGCCGAGCCCAGCGGTCAAGTTGAGGCAACAGTAGCTCGTCGATTAGCGAAGGCCGGCCCTTGCGGTGATCCTCCCAGGGAAGAAACGTGTAGCAGTCGGACCAGCGGCTGTTTGGAGCGACCGGGACGGCCGAGGGGCCGACCAACGCCAGGTGCCCAATCGTGATCATGCGGGTCTTTTCGTCTTCGGCCGTGGCCCTGTGGCGGTTTCCGAAGGTGTAGAGCTGCTCAACATAGCCCAGTTGAAGTCCGGTCAAAACGTCAACCTCTGACCTCAACGCCAACTCGATGGTCCGATACCGCGAGGGGTCGAATTCGCCAAAAGGAAGCAGAGGGGTCTCGTCGCCGACGGTAAGCACGCCAACTGTCGCCTCAGGCACCGACACCACTACGGCCGAGAGCCCAACTTTGACGTTCCAACCACCGTTTTCCATACGTCCATTCTACCGGTTCAGGTCACTGCCGTCCACAGGAGCTTGGCCAGCGTGGCCGCAACGACGGCCAAAAAGACCCAACGGATGAACTTCGCGCCACGAGTCATTGCCAGCTTGGAACCCCATCTGGCACCGAGAGCCTGGCTGACACCCATGAGCAAACCCAACCCCCACAAAACCTGGCCAAGGAGTGCGAAAACCGCCAAAGAAACGACGTTGGAGGTGAAGTTGGCGACCTTGGTTTGCGCTGTCGCTTTCACTAGACCGTGACCTAAGAGACCGATCAGTGCGACCGTCCAAAACGTTCCGGTTCCGGGGCCCAGGAACCCATCGTAAAACCCGAGGGTACAACCGAAAACCGCGTAGAAAGGAAGGCTCTTCCATTTCGCCGGGCGAGCTTCTGTGCCCCACTCGGACTTGAACAGCAGGTAGAAGAAGATCACGACGAGCAGGGCTGGAATCAGCGCCTGCAGCCAGCCGGCCGGAAGAAACCGCACGGTCAGAGTCCCTGCAACGGCGCCGACCGCGGTGAAAGCCACGGCTGGTACGACCTCTGCGCGAGGTACAAGCCCTGCTGCCGAATAGCGGATCAGCGCGGTGCCGCTTCCGAAGCAGGCCTGAAGCTTGTTCGTCGCCAGGGCCTGAGACGGGGGCAAACCCGTGGCCAGGAGCATAGGCACGGTAATGAGGCCCCCTCCACCGGCGATGGAGTCCATTAGCCCGGCGGCCAAGGCCGAGGCGACCAACAAGACCAGGGTTACAGGGTCCGTGATCGAAAAGAGCGCAGACATGGGTTGCACCTTATCGGGTTTGGGCTATCCTGGAAAGGCCATGCTGACCTATCGTGCCGCCTGTTCTGACCGCCTTTCACCCGAGGCTCTGGAGCGTTGGAACGAAGTCGAGGGATTTCTGAAATCTCTTGGGAGGGAAGTGCTTCCCCTTGCCCTGAATTCGAGCCTCTGGGCCAATGAAGAATGGAACCTCGTCGCCGATCCGACAGGCGGCAACCGATGCGTGGAAACCTTGCCCGTCCTGGTCGAAACATTGCCCGAAAGTCTTTCGTCTCACGCGTCGCGAAGGGCGTGGTGGTCGATGAGCGACAACACTCTCGTGCTCAATGCGCTACTTGACCGAGGCGTGTGTCGGGTGTTGCACGGGCAACCCCTGACTCTGAGCGGACGCGATTTCGAGGCCCAGAGAAAAAGGTTCGTTTGCTGGGAGAGCGCCCTCAGCCGCGGCGATGCCTTCCCCGAAGAAGCGTTGCCGCCTCTGGTCCCCCTTCGCGGGTCGTGGACGAATCCGTTCGCTTTGGTCGGCGGCAACCTCAGCGCGCTTGAGCGGCTGGGCGGCACGCCTTGGAGACCCCGTCCCCGCCAACGGGTTCTTTTTTTGGAGGGTCTGTCACCAACACCAGACCGCGTGTCCCACCGGGTGGCGGCCGTGGTCTCCGATCCGTGGTGGGAGGAGATTTCTGGTCTCGTGCTTGGAAGGTTCAACCTTGCCGACAGGAACGCGCCGCAGTGGGTAGAAGATTGCCTTTCGCTCTTGCCCCCAGACCTTCCGGTGGCGCGGCTGCTTCTGGCAGGGCACGGTGCCGACGCCTGGACCATTCCCTTGGGAGAACCGCTTATTTTTCCTTTGGCTTAATGGGAATGAGACAGAGAAAACAACTGCCGGCCCCGGGTTCCGACGCCACCGTCATCCGGCCGCCCAGGGTCGAAGTGACGAGGCGGAAGGCCAGATGCAACCCTAGTCCTGCATGACCTTGCGCCCTTCGGGTGGTGAACAGCGGGTCAAAGAGGTGGCGGCGTTCGTCGGCTCCCACCCCGCGACCATTGTCCGTGACGGCCAGGCGCAACGTCGTGCCAGAAACCTCCACCTGGAGGAGAACCTGTGGAGTACCGGAAAACTCAGACCCAAACGCGTGCTCAAGGCTGTTTTCGAGCAGTTCTCCCGCCACCTGCACCAACGCTGACGGCTGCGAATAGGCGAAGAGGCCTCCTTCGGGAAGTTCGCACCGCAACGCGACACCGCGCTTGGCAAACTCCTCGGCGTATAGTGTCCCCAAGTCACCGAATAGAACCCTGAGCTCGACGGGTTTCCATTCGCCCTGTCCATGGTCGAGGCCCAGGCCTTTGAAGGCCTGGATAAGTTCTCCGGCCTTCATGAGATTCCTCAGAACGCCTTCCAGGGCCTCCTGGCCTTGAGCAAAGAACTGAATCAAGCCCGAGCGGGCCAAAGTTCCCGAGACGAAGTGCGTGCCGACTTCTTTGATCCGATCCAAGAGGAAGGACGCCCCGGTGATTCCCGTCCCCAGCGGCGTATTGATTTCGTGGGCGACACCCGCCACTAAGCGGCCGAGCGAGGCGACCTTTTCGGTCTCAATCAGCTGCTCCTGCATCTTCTTAGTTTCCTCAAGCGACACACGAAGCGATTCGGTCTGGTCCCCTATCCTCTCTAGCAGTTCGATGCGATGGAGGGCGCCGGCGAACCAACGCGCTAAAGAGTCGCAGACGAAGGGCTTCTGGTGTGTTGTCCAGAAGACCGCGTAGCCCAGGTAAGTATTCTCAGCCGTTAAGGCGACAACGATACGGAGGGCTTCGTGGTCAAAATCCAGGATGGCCTCCGGAAGTAGCTGCGGATACTCGACGGCCTCCCCCTCCACCCGGAGGGGGTCCTCTTCCCAGGCTGTCCGGTAGTAGGCGACGCGAGGGGGTTTCGCATGCCTCACCAGCGCAATTCCCGAAACCCCCAGCGAGAACATGTCCCGAAACTGAAGGTTTCCCAGGCCCGGACGGTCGTTGATCTGGCTGATAGCAAACTCGACTTGCTGAAGCTCGAAGAAACTCAGCTTCGAGGCCCATTCCGTCTTGATCCCTCTTCGGCTTTCGGCTGCCCCAGCCAAGAGCAGATTTTCCCTCGCCGCGGCGGCGAAGCCGGGGCGGTTTGAGTACAAGCCCTCAAGGCCTGAAAAGAGCCGACGGAAGGGCAGTCCCCTCTCCATTTCGGTGTACGGATTGGCTTGGTAGCGCGTCCACTGGCCGGCGAGTACGGATACGTTGCCTGTTTCGAGGAAATACTCGAACGCCGTCAAGAAATCAGATATCCACCCCCTAGTAAATGTCCTGAACGCTTCAGACGCGTCGACCTGCGTCGCCATGAGTTCGGCGATGAGCGACGCCTTGCTCGACGAGTCCACCGGAAGTCTCTCCTGGCGGCAGCCGCAGGAGTTGCGGTAGAACACCTGAGCAGGAGACATTTCTTGTACCAGGGTGTCATCGCCTTCGATCTTGGCGACAAGCAGCCCGAGCGCCCGCCCAGACTGCTGAATGACGGGCTGCCGCACTGTCGTCAGGCTGGGTTCGTGAATGGCGGCCAATTCGATGTCATCGAATCCCACAACGGCCATTTGGCCAGGCACGTCGATACCGAGCAGGCGGCACTCCTCCAGGAATCCCAGCGCTTCGAGATCGTTGCAGCAAACCACTGCCGTCGGCGTTTGCGGTCGGCCGGCCAGAGTTCGGGCCACCTCGACTCCCGCAAGCCGGTTGAAGTCTCCGGGAAACTCCTCGATCTGGCTTGGGGCGACCCCGAGGGCCTTCAGTGTGTCTCGAAACGCTTGCCGCCGAAGCTCAGCCTCAAGGTGGCCGACCGGCCCGCCTATGAACGCAAACTTTCGGAATCCGTGGTCGTCGTGGAGGTGTTGCACCAACTGTGCGACCGCGACGGCTTGATCGACGGCAACCGACGACAAGCCGTGGTGGACGACCCCCAGCGAAACTAGAGGCAGCGGCGAAAGGCGGTCCACGAGCCGGTCGATAGCCGCAGAACTCGAATGCGCACTCAGCGCTCCCAGGTACAACAGGACCCCGTCAAAGTTCTGCGGATCAAGGAAATCGTAGATTCTTCTTCCCGAATGAGGATGGCTGGGAAGACCGAGCGGGCCGGTCAAGACGGCAGTCAAACGGACGCCGAGGGTGGCTGCGGCGTCCTGGAGCGCATACCAGATCTTCTGCTCAAAGGTCGTCGTCATACCTGGAGCGACAAAGGCGACGCGATGTTGGTGTCCCACAAAGCAAATTCTAGGACACGGCACCTCCCTTGCCAAGGGTTTCCTCTTGCTTTAGAAAGATTCCATGCATCCGCTCCAACGAGAGAAGTACGAGGCCGACAAGTTGGCCAAGAAGCTGCGCCACTATGTAGGTGACGCCATCCACGATTTCAACATGATCGAAGAAGGCGATAAGATCATGGTCTGCGTTTCCGGAGGCAAGGACAGCCTTGGACTCCTCGATATTTTGATGAGTCTGCAACGCAATGCCCCCGTCGCGTTTGAGCTGGTCGCTGTCAACCTCGATCAGAAGCAGCCGGGGTTTCCCGAGCACATCCTGCCGGCCTATTTTGAATCCTTGGGAGTTCCGTACAAAATCGTCGAAAAAGACACCTACAGTATCGTCAAGCGGCTGATCCCCGAGGGGGCCACCACCTGCAGCCTGTGTTCTCGCTTGCGAAGGGGAATCCTCTACCGAACGGCCGACGAACTCGGCTGCACCAAGATTGCGCTGGGTCATCACCGCGATGACCTGTTGGAGACTCTGTTCCTGAACATGTTCCACGGTGGAAAACTCAAATCGATGCCACCCAAGCTGGTGAGTGACGACGGCAAACACATCGTCATCCGACCGCTGGCCTATTGCCGCGAAAAAGACCTTCTGCGGTACGCCGCCATCAAAGAATTTCCCATTATTCCCTGCGATCTGTGTGGCAGCCAGCCCAACCTTCAACGGAAGGTCATCAAGACCATGCTTGAGGAGTGGGATCAGAAGTTTCCCGGAAGCCGTGAATCGATGTTGAGGGCGCTCCAGAATGTGGTTCCCAGCCACTTGGCCGACTCGAAACTCTACAACTTCAAAACCCTGAAGACCCAGGAAACCCCTTTTGAAGACGGCGACCTGGCCTTCGACGAGGAATGCGGGTTCGGAGCTATCTTCCCGGGGACCCCGCAGGCGCGGCTTGCCAACCCGCGGTCAGTTGAGGAAGACGCTCTTTCCACGCTCTGAGGCCCGGACCATCAACCCAGAACTTTGCCTCAAGATTTCCATCGGCTAGAACTCTCACCGCTCCTCGGGTTTGTTGGTTTCCCAGAGACCCCTGAATCACGGCGGAAGCACCCGGGGGAACCTCGTGAAACCAGGGGGCCGATGCCGGTGGATCGCTTTCCCAGGTACGGTAGGCATCGGCCGCGCCCCCGCCTCCAGCCAGGGCAACCCGGTCGGCACCGTAGCCGATAGAAACAACTGAGGGGCCGACCAGCACCTGGGCGCGGACTCCGCCCAAGCCGTCGGGCTTGTCCTGATAGACCAAGGGCGTGTCGCCGTCCAGGGCCCAGCGGGGAAAATTCCGTTGAAGCTCGCCTCCGGCAACCAAGGTCTTCAGCGCCTGTCGGACGGCTTGCGGATCGCGCGACTCGACGGCCGCGACCCACGAGAAGGTTCCGTTTTCGCCCGAGTTCAGGGCAACGGCAAACCGGGGACCAAGGAGAGGCACCAGAGCCGCCCAGCGTCTTCTCAGCGACGGATCCTCCAACACCAGCCCTGCCGCCTGAATAGCGGATGGTGAAAGGGCAGCCACAATGCCGACTCCGTTTCTCTCCGGGAGAAGCCCTGACCAACGCGACAAGTCACCGGACGCCGGCCACTTCACCAGAAGCGAGCGCATCGGAGACAGCGATGTCCAATCGGTCGTCAGTGTGGCTTCCAGACCTCCGTCGCGCGGCGAAACATCGACCCGAAGGCCCAACAGGTTTTTTTGAACCCAGGGCACCAAAAACGAAACCTGACGGGCGGCACCTGAAAAGTCGGGGTCGGCCAAAAGGTTGTGCAGGTCAAAGTAGGCCGCCAACGGAGCGTTGCCCGCCCGCACCTTGGCCAAGTCAAACCGCTGAGAAGGCTCAAGGACGGTGGGCGGTGGGTTTCCGGGTGTGTAGAGCACAGCGTAGATTCCTACACGGGTCGCGGCCAGTCCTCCGCGTCGTTGGGCCCAGGTTCGCACCTCGTCCCAAGCCGACGCCTGCTCGGCAAGTGCCAGCGCCAAGAAGAAGCTCGGGGGACTCGTGGGCAAGGCCGCAGCCGCCCAGGGCTCAGAACTGTTGAGGGCCCGTAACGGCAGAACGTCGGCCGAGGAGTCCAAAGCGGCCGTCAAATAGGCCGGATGGTCGACAAGGGCAACCGCCAAAGCGTTGCGCGGGACAAGAGTTTCGAGGGTTCGGTTTGGCGTGCAACCCACGAGAACAGCCACCGGCAAAACGAACAGCAACCACGACTTCTTCATGGACCCATTCTTGGGGAACGGCAGGGAAATTTCAATCCGCCATTGGTCCTTGACTTTTTCAGGAGCCGATGCACATTATACTCACGTTGAACATAAGCTATGCTCATGTTGACTATAAGGGGGCTTCCGTGACCGACACTTTCCCCGCCTTCACGGCCGAGATCGAGAAACAGACTCGCCCGCTGTACGCGAAACTCAAGAATTTCGTTCCGGCCGTGGAGTGGAGCCTTCTGGCGCCGCTGATCGCCGAGATTAACCGGCTCAAAGTCGAGAAGAACGCGCTTATCCTCGCCCACAACTACATGACACCAGATATCTTCCACGGTGTTGCCGACATTGTTGGCGACAGCCTGGCCTTGGCCCGCGAAGCGGTCAACACCACCGCCGACATCATTGTGGTCTGCGGCGTGCACTTCATGGCCGAAACCGTCAAGATCCTCAATCCCGACAAGACGGTGCTGATCGCCGACCTAGAAGCGGGATGCTCGCTCAGCGAAGGTATCACCGCTGACGACGTGCTTGAAATGCGGCGGCTCCACCCGGGCGTGCCGGTCGTCACCTACGTCAACACAAGTGCCGAAGTCAAAGCTGTTACCGACGTTTGCTGCACCTCGGGCAACGCCCTGGAAGTTGTCGAATCACTCGATGCCGACGAGATCATCTTCATTCCCGACCAGTATCTTGGAAGAAACGTTCAGCGGCTCACCAAGAAGAAGCTCCACTTGTGGAACGGGAGCTGTATGGTCCACGAGAAATTCACTCCCTCGGAAATTCGGGAACTGCGGTCCGTCCACAAGAACCTCACCGTGATGGCCCACCCCGAGTGCCCGCCAGAGGTCGTCGATGAAGCCGACTACGCCGGGTCCACGGCACAGATGATCCAGTTTATCCAGAAGAACAAACCCGCGAAGATCGCCCTGATCACTGAATGCTCCATGAGCGACAACGTCGCGGTACCATTTCCCGAGGTTGAGTTCATCCGTCCCTGCAACCTGTGCCCTCATATGAAGAAGATCACTCTTCCCAAGATCCTTGACGCGCTCCGAAGCGAGAGACCCCAAGTCCACGTCGACGCCGCCCTGATCGCTCCGGCCCGCCGCGCCATCGACGCGATGCTCGCCGTAAAACTCAGGTGATCGTCGAACAGCGCGAAGCGGTTGTCGTCGGTTCGGGGCTCGCCGGCATGACGGCGGCGCTGGGGTTGGGTTCTTTGAACACCCTGGTGATTTCAAAAACCGAAAGCCCCTTCGGCGGATCAACGCCGTGGGCGCAAGGTGGAATCGCCTTTCCGCGTGATGAGCACGACGCACCGGTCCACGTCCGCGACACCCTTATTTCAGGAGCAGGGCACGCCGAAGCCGGTGCCGTTGAGTTCATGATCTCGCGCGCGTCTGCGGCAAGGCAATGGCTTGAGGGTCAGGGGATCGCCTTCGACCGTGACGAAGCCGGCAACTACCAGTTTGGACAGGAGGGAGCTCATTCCAGGCGTCGGATTCTCCACGTCGGGGCTGACGCAACAGGGTCGGGTGTGGCAAAGGTCCTTGCCAATCGGCTCCTTTCGGCGCCCTGGGTCACTTTCCGTCCAAAAACTCTCGCCCTTCGGCTTCTGCCGGGGGCTCTGCTCACCTTTGAAGAAGGCCGAGGGCTCGTTCTCGTGGTTTCTCCTCGTATTGTCCTGGCCGGTGGCGGTTTGGGACAGCTGTTCGAGGCAACCACGGCACCAGTAGAGGGCACAGGAGACACGATTGCTCTGGCGCTCGAGGCCGGCCTTTCTGTTTCCGACCTTGAGATGGTGCAGTTTCACCCGACGGCGCTGGCGAAGCGGCGCCCGGGAGCCCCCTCGTTCTCTCTCCTTTCGGAGGCCCTCCGGGGAGAGGGAGCCACCCTTGTGACCACAGACGGTTCCAAGGCTGCAACGCCTAAGCCCCTTGAGACCGGCCACCCTTCAGGTTCCTTGGGCCCGCGGGACGTGCTCAGCCGGGCCATCTTCTACAGACAGTCGCAAGGCTGTCCTGTCTGGCTTGACGCGAGAGGGGTCTCCGACTCCGCCAGACGGTTTCCCAACGTGACAAGGCTTTGCGCGGAAGTAGACCTTGATCTGGCTCACGACCTTTTGCCCGTGGTTCCCGCTGTCCACTACACCATGGGAGGTGTCGTCACCAACCATGGCGGCCGAACCAGCTATCCGGGCGTTTGGGCCGTCGGGGAAACCGCGCGGACAGGGGTCCACGGGGCCAACCGCTTAGCCTCTAACAGTCTTTTGGAATGTGTCGTCTTCGGCCTTGCCGCGGCGGGTGACCTTCAGACCTCGGACTACCTTGCGAACACCGCTGAGCCAGAGCGGACCGAGCACCTGAGTTCGGGCTGGGCCGCGTCGCGGCAGCCCCAGGTTTCTTTGGCCTCGGCACTGAGAGCTTCCCTGGGGCCTTTGATGAGCCGCGCGGCAGGCCCCGTGCGTACCGCAGACGGACTCCAGAAAGGTCTGGACCGTCTTGCGGTGTACCAAGGACAATGGGACAAGGGTTGCTCGGGCGGCCTGGAGCTCTCAGATTTGACGTTCAACCAAGCGCGCACGATCTTGGAAGCACGAAACCTGCTCACCTTGGGTTCGGCCGTTCTGACGCAAGCCCTGCACAGAACCCAATCGCTTGGTGCGCATTTCAGAGGAGACGACCGTGCCCGAACGCAACCTGAAAACCGAGCTTGACTCCATGCAGTACCACGTCACGCAGGAGGCCGGTACCGAACCCCCGTTCCGCAACGCCTTCTGGGACCACCACGAACCCGGTCTCTACGTCGACATCGTTTCCGGCGAACCCTTGTTCAGCTCGCTTGACAAGTTTGACTCGGGCTGCGGATGGCCGAGTTTCACCAAACCCGTTGGCGGATCGGTCACCGAACGCGTGGACAGATCGCACGGCATGGTGAGGCAAGAAGTCCGGTCGGCCGTCAGCCATTTGGGGCATGTCTTCAACGACGGACCGAGGCCCACTGGGCTTCGCTACTGCATCAACTCGGCGGCGTTGCGATTCATCCCGCTGGCCGATTTGGAAAAGGAAGGGTTCGGTTCCTACGCGGCCGCTTTTGCCAAGAAATGACGCCCCTGGGGGGCACAGTTTACGAAAGCGACACTGAGACCCGCCTGCAGGTCCTCGAACAGCTGGGCCGAGCCGGAAGACCCGTCATAAGCGTCGGCAATCTTCATTGGGTTCCGGGAGAACCGGTGCCCTCGTATTGGCATCGAAATCTCTGGTTCGAACCTGTGTCGCTTCCTGTCGTTTCCGTATCTCAGGTAGCGGCGGCATTGCGTTCTCTGGGAGCCCTTTGGACCGCCCGTCCTCAGAATCAGTTCAGACGCCACGTTCTGATTCAAGAAAAGCTACCGCGCTTTCGGCCAAAGCCGCGCCGTTTTCCGTTTTCGTTCCCGCAGGGAAATCTTGGGGCGTGGGCGCTGGTCGACGAAAACACGGTCTGGGCCTCGCCCCGAACGGCCAGCCCCTTTCCGGCAGGCGACCCTCTCTTCGAAGAGAATAAGCTCGACCCGCCAAGCTCAGCCTACCTCAAACTGCAGGAGGCGCTGGTTCTTTCCGGCCAGTGGCCAGAGCTAGGACAAGTCTGTCTCGACGCGGGCAGTTGTCCCGGAGGCTGGACGTGGGTTCTCGCTGAAACGGGGGCGCTAGTTCACAGCGTCGACCGGGCTCCCCTCGACCCGCGGGTCGCAAGGCGCGAGAACGTGCGGTTCCGTACAGGAAACGCCTTTACGCTGAAGCCAACCGACTTCGGCCCTCTTGACTGGTTTTGCTGCGACGTCATCTGCTACCCTGCCAAACTGTGGTCGTGGCTGGAGCCTTGGATAGCGTCTAGCGCCGCCAAACACTACATCGTCACCGTGAAGATGCAGGGAACCGCCGTCGATTGGGTGACGCTGGACCGCTTCGCGAATGTCCCAGGAAGCCGGCTTGTACACTTGCACCACAACAAACACGAACTCACCTGGATCTTGTAAGAACCGGCCTACCAGTCGACGGGTGGCTTTCCCCAGTTTTGCAGCGCTTGGTTGGCCCGGCTGAAAGGGCGGCTTCCAAAGAAACCCCTGTAGGACGAAAGCGGAGAGGGGTGGGGGCTTTTGATCACAAGGTGTTTCGTGCCGTCGAGGAAGGCGCCCTTGCGCTGGGCGTAGGCGCCCCAAAGAATGAAGACAACAGGGTCTTTGCGGGCGGCGACAAGTTTGAGCGCCTGATCCGAGAACTCCTCCCAGCCCTTGCCCGCGTGGCTCGTGGGGGCTCCTGAACGCACGGTCAGGGTTGAGTTGAGGAGCAGCACTCCCTGTTTGGCCCACGACTCAAGAGTCCGGTCAGTGTGCGCAGGGCGTCCCAAATCGGTTTCCAGCTCCTGAAAGATATTGACAAGCGACGGAGGCGGGTCGGTGTCGGGGTTGACGGAGAAGCACAAGCCGTTAGCCTGCCCGGCACCGTGGTAGGGGTCCTGACCCAGAATCACGACACGAACCTGATCCACAGGACACAGGTCGAAGGCTCGGAACATCAGGGCGGCCGGGGGGTAGACGGGTCCTGCCCGATACTCGTTTTTCACAAATTCGGTCAGACGGAGAAAGGTCTCTGTTGAAAAAAAGGGGGCCAAGCCGGCCTTCCACGTGACTTCTATCCGGACATCCATGGCTCAATCTATGCTATCCTCAAGCTATGGTTCAACTCTTGGCCCTCGACCTTGACGACACTCTCCTGAGGGCTGATCTGACGATTTCAGACAGAAACCTTCGGGCGCTGAAGGCCGCCGAAGAGATGGGCGTACGGATTGTCCTGGCGTCGGGCCGCGTGGTTCCCGCAATGGAAAGGTACGCCGAACAATTGGGGCTTTTCGAGCGCCCCGGTTACATGATCTCTGAAAACGGGTCCACCGTGACCGCGACCCTACCCCGGGCTTTGTTGCGGCAGTACACCATCGCCCGGGCACTCCTGCTCCAGCTGTTTGAGGCGTTCGAAGTCCTCGACCTCCCCGTCCAGGTGTACCGTGAAAAGACCATCTTGGTGACCGCGCCCAACGTGCAGACCGGCGCCGACATGAAGATTTCGGGCTTCAACTGCCAGGTCGTCCCGGATCTGGCCGAACGGATCGACTTTGATCCGACCAAACTCGTCATCCCGGGGGACCCGGAGATCTTGCCCATGGCACGCGACGTGATCCGGCAGGCCTTCGGCGACCAGGTTCACGCCTTCATTTCCAAGCCGTATTTCCTCGAAATCCTCCCCATACAGGCCGACAAGGGAAACGCGCTCCGCTACGTGGCCGATACTCTTGGTATTTCAAGGGACGACGTCATGGCGATCGGTGACGCCGGGAACGACCTAGGAATGATTCAGTTCGCCGGCTGGGGCGTCGCCATGGCCAATGGCACCGAAGAGGTGCGCAATGCGGCCCGCGTCGTCACCTCGCTTACCCACGATGATGATGGCGTGGCAGAGGCTGTTGAACGCTACCTTCTGGGGAACCGTGGCTAGACTTCCCTTTTGAGAAGGGTTGAAACGAACCGGTCCCAGTCACGAGACTCCTTGTTGCCGCTTCCCACAGCTACGGCAAGATCCCGCCGGGCACGGTCGGCGTAGAGCCCTACCAGGGCCTCGGTGCCGTCGGTGAAACCCTTTTGGACCCAGCGGTTTCGAAGCTCAACAGGGGTTGTTTGGCCAGCCCGCACTTCTGCCAATTCTGCGCTGGTGAGGTTTGGATTTTCCTTGTAGGCCAGGGCCACCGGCCAGGTGTAGACCCCGGAGTTCAGATCCTCGAACACGGGTTTTCCCATAAGGTCGGGGTTTCCGGTCCAATCAAGAAGGTCGTCTTGAATCTGAAAAGCCATTCCCAAGGAGTAGCCGGCCCTGCGCAATCCTCTGGCAATGGGTTCGGGCCGACCGCTCTCGCTGGCTCCGACGTAGAGACTCAAGGAAAACAGCAGGGCCGTCTTGCCCATCGTCTTTCTAAGGATCTTTCTCGGACTGACAGGAAGCTTGTAGCGATCATTGAGCTGCTCAAGTTCTGAGATGGCCATGACCGTCACCAAATCCGAAAGAGCTCTCGCCGACGAGGTGCCGACCTCCCCGCTCACGGAACGAAAGGCGGCTGCAAGAAGCAAGTCTCCGTAGAGGACGGCTTTCTGGAAGCCCAGTTTGCGATAGAGCGTCGGCTCACCGCGGCGGAGCGCGGCCTGGTCGACGATGTCGTCGTGGACAAGGGTGGCGAGGTGAAGAAGCTCGACCGCAACAGCGGCCGCTTCTATAACCTCGCTGGCCGAGCTCGCCGGATCGGAAGACAGCAGGAGCAACCCTGCCCTGAGGAACTTCCCCTCACGCCGAAGAAGCGGAGTCAGTTCGTCCCGTAGGTCCGCGGGAAGCAACTCCGCTTGGCGTACCAAGCGAGCCTTGATGCGTTCCAACCCCTCCGAAATCCGGGGAAAGGAAGCCCAGAAAGATGACATGGGCGGCTTATTTTTTCCGGGGCTCGCCCAGATACCAGTAGGTCCTCTTGGCCAAGCCAGTTCCATTCCACCAGCGATGGAGCCAGGGCATGATCCAAGCGTCGAGACCCAACACTCGTCCGGCGCCGCCCAGCACAGTCACCGAGGCGAAGATCATCCACGCCGTGTTCCAGGTGAAGTAGCCGGCGAGCGTGAAGTTGAGGCACAAAACCAGAGACACCGCGCCCGCGACCCAAGTGAAGGTGCCCCCCAATAGCGCCAGGGCCACGGCACCCTCAAGAAAGACGACGCCATACTGGAGCAGAACATAGTTCACCTGGCTCAGGAAATGGTCCATGAATCCCTGCATCCACTGAACCAGAAACAGGTTGTGTGGAAGTATCGGATTGGCCATAGCCTTGAGCAGGTCAACGGTTTGACCGGCGCCCGCGACAACGGCATCGGTTGTGGCAGTCGAGGCTGCTGCCGCTGCATCGGCCGCCGGAGCGGCACTACCGGTCGCAGCGGAAGCGGCAGCCGCGGCATCGGCGGGGTTCCAGCCGGCCTGAAGCACACCGGGGCTGAACATCCAGCTGCTGACCGGGCCCTTGGAGGGATCCAGCCAGCCCTTGAAAACCTTCTCCAACACCTCGACGACCCAAATCGCGCCCAAGGCAACACGGATGGGGAGCAGCCAATACGTAGGCGTCTTGTTCGCGGCTTGATTTCCGATTTGGCTGCGGCCGTTCTTCACTAGGAAGAAATGATGCTGGGCGTACTCCCAGCACGCGTTGACCCCGGCCACGCTCCAAAGGTAGTGGAAGTTGACCAAGTGCTTCATGGCCATGGCCATGAAGCCCGTCAGAACCAGACCCATCACGTGCGCCACGGCGAACTTGCTGCCCACCGACACCATGAAGCCGTGGTAGTTTGACCTGAAGGGTTTCTTCTGCTGTCCTTTGATGTCGGCGGCAATGTTGTGCGCGGCGCATTCGGCCGTCTGAAGCGCCGTCTCGACCACCTGTGGCAGAGTCCGGTTTTTTTCGCTGAACCAAAGAACGTCGCCGACAATCGACACGTTGTCGTAGTCCACCGACTGCATGAATTCGTTCGAGCGCAGGCGGCTTTTCTTAAGAATGTTGAACTTGAGGTTGGTTTCCTCTTCGGTGGGGACGGGCTTGGCGGCGTCCTTGCCCCCCTTGAAGTCCAGGCGGCCGGCAAAGTCGCAGCCGCGCACGCCGCAGGTCCAAATCACGGTCTCGGAGTCGATGGTGGAGCCGCCCTTGATGGTGAGGCCGTTCGGCCCGACCGCGGTGATGGCGGTGTTGAGCCGGACAACGGCTCCCTTTTTGGCCAGAAACTTCAAGGTATTCAAACGCAGTTTTTTGGGAAGGATGGGCAAGATCTCGGTCATGGCCTCGACAAGAACAATCGAAACCTCTTCTTCTTGAATCCCGTACCGGTCACAAAGGGCCGCCTTCCATTCCAAAAGTTCCCCGAGCATTTCCATTCCGGTAAACCCAGCCCCGGCCACGGCAAAGGTGAGCGCCCGCCGCCTGGCGGCTTCGTTGGTTTCACGGCTGGCCTTCAGGAACTGGTCTTCGATGTGCCGCCGGAGACGCACCGCGTCGTCGAAACTCCAGAGGCTGAAGGAATGTTCCTTGGCGCCTGGAATGCCGAAGAATTCCGGTTCGGCGCCTGGTCCGAGAATCAGATAGTCGTACTGATACTCACCGCTTTGCCCGACCAAAACGTTTTCGGCAAACCGGACCGTGGTGATTGTTTCGATCTTGAGGTTGACCCTGGTCCCGCCAAAGATCTTTTCAAGGCTTACCTGAACGCTCTGAGGTTCGGTTCGTCCGCCCGCAACTTCGTGCAGTTCCGTCATCAGGGTATGAAAGGGATTCCTGTCAAACAGGGTGATCTCGACCTCCCTGTCTTTCTTGAAAATCTTGTGGAGCACCTTGGCCGCGGCGACACCGCCGTAGCCCGCACCCAAAATAGCGATCTTCTTCATAGTGAGGCCTCCCTGACCCTGGGCTAACGTTCGACGAAGCTTACCCTCACCTGCTTGATGAGCCCATCGCCCTCACTTTCGGTATGGATGTCGTCCATATCTCCCAGTGCGGTGTGGATGAGCCGCCGTTCAAACGGATTCATAGGCTCAAGAAGCTGGCTGGTCCTCGAACGGCGAACCTGCTGCGCCGTCTTGATAGCCAGCCGCACCAGGTGGTCTTCACGGCGGTTCCGGTAGTTCTCCGAGTCGACAATGACCTTGAGCGAGCGCTGGTTTTCCTCGGCGAGGTTCCCTGCGTAGACGTTGACCAAAACCTGCAGCGCGTCGAGGTTCTTGCCGTGTTTCCCTATGAGCAGGTTCGCATCGGGACTGTTGAGGTCGAGGAAGATCTTGTTGCCCTCGCGCCCCGAAACCACAACCCGGCCGGTAAAGCCCATTTTTCGGACAACGGTCTCGATAAACACGCACAGTTCTTTCTCGAGTTCGGGATCGGCCTCGTACTCTTCTTCGCGGGCCTCGTCTTCTTCGATATGAATTCGAATCTTGACCTTGCCCTTGTTGAACAGCCCCTTCTTCACCTCGTCCATAACCTCAACGTCAAACTCATTTTCGTCGAGGCCCAGTTCGGCCATGGCAAGCGCGATGGCTTCCTGTTCAGTTTTTCCTTCAAATTCGCGGATCATGGTCGTTCCTCACTTAGAGATCTTGTTTCCGGACTTCTTGGGAGCAAGCTTCAGATTCGGTTTTCCCGCGGGGACTGCCTTCTTGAAGTGCTTGTTGATGTACCACTGCTGAACAACGGTCAGAAGGTTCTGAACACACCAGTAGACCATAAGCCCCGACGGCATATCGTACAACATGAAAAAGAAGATGAACGGCATACCGAAGGTCATGATCTTCATCTGCGAATTCATTCCGCCGGTGGGCTGACTCAGCATGGACGTCCAAACCTGGCTTCCCACCATGACGAACGGGAGGATGCGAAGATCCGTCCAGTTCAGAATTCCGTTGATCAGCGGAAAGCCCCAATGGAACACAGAATCGGGCAGAGAAAGGTCAGGGATCCAGCCCGGAATGAACATGGCGCCTCGAAGGTCAAATTGGGTGTTGAAAAGGGAATACAGGGCAAAGAACACAGGAATCTGAAGCAGCATGGGGAGGCAGCCGCCCAAGGGATTGACGCCTTCCTTTTGATAGAGGCCCATGGTCTGTTCGTTCAGCTTTTTCGGGTCGTCTTTGAACTTCTCCTGCAGCTCTTTCAGCTTCGGCTGAAGGCTCTGCATAGCCGCGTTGGCGCGGTAGCTCTTGGCCGTCAGCGGCCAGGTCGCCAGCTTGATCAGAAGGGTCAGCAGGATGATGGCGATTCCCCAGTTCGGAATCAGAAAGTGGAAACCGTCGAGGCCCCACTTGAGAACAATCTCGACCCAAAGGAGCCACTTGTCGTCCATAACCCTTTCGAGCTTCAGACCCGCAAGGCCAAAGCTGTTGCCCGAAGCATCGTCGTACTTCTTAAGGTCATTTTCTTCCTTGGGACCAACGTAGAAGTAGAACGTATCCACCGTGGTCGAGCTCTTGAGCAGGGGACGGGTAAAGGCCAATCGGCTAACTTCCGTGTCGCCTGCCCGCCGCTTGTTCGAAAGAACCGTTGTGTAATTGGTGCTGTCAGGAATTCCCGCCACGGCAAAGTACTTGCCGGCGATGGCCGCCCACTTCAACTGGGCATCGGTGCTCTTGGTTTCCTTGTTGCCAAGGGTATCTTCTTGGCGGTCGTTGCCGTTGAACTTCAAGTACTTTCGAAACTCCTGCGAGCCGTCAAGCTTGGTGAAGTGAGGACCGATCTGCGGCCCGAAAGTCAGCGTATAGGCCACGGGGTCTCCGCTTAGCACCGGAAGCGCCCCGGTCGCCGATGAAATGCCGACCTCGACTTTGACCAAATACTCGTCTTGTTTGAGGGTGAACGTCTTGGTGAAGGTGAACGAGTTTCCTGCTTTGTCGACGAACGGCCGGGTGAACTTCCAACCCAGCTCGCCTGTTTGGGTGACCTCAAAGGGCACCTTGAGAGCTTCGGCGTCAAAGGTGCCGAAACTTGTCTCAAAGGCAGCCCCAACTCCCCATTGAGAGTTGACCATCTGAACTGGTTTGCCATTTTCCAGGTGCTTCTTCAGCTCAATCGAAGTCGCAACCGCCCCTTCATTGCTCAAAACGACCCGCATGACGTTGTTTTCCAACGTGACGGTTTTAGGCGCGATATCAACGGTGGCCGCCTCGACCTTACCGCCGGCCGGAAGGCTCTGCGCCGGGCCGGCGGGCGCCGCGGGGGCAGGCGCAACCGGAGCGGGTGCCGTGACCTGAGCCGCCGGTTTGGTCGGCCAGAAAATATTCTGAACAAAGATGCTTCCAGACACAACGACGACCGAGAGAATGATCGCCAACAACGTACGCTTATCCATGAGGTCTCCTAGGGCACGGGATCATAGCCCCCGGGATGCCCTGGGTGGCACCGGAGGACTCGCTTGAAGGTCAACGCGGCACCCTTGAAGGCACCGTATTTCTTGACCGCTTCCAAGCCGTACAAAGAACAGCTTGGTGTGTAGCGGCAGGAAGGGGGAAACAGGGACGAAAAGCCGTAACGATAGACATTGATCAAGAATCGAAGAAAGAGCCCCAACAACCAATCAAGGAATCCTGGTCGCGGAGTCCTTTCTTTGAAGACCGGCTCTGCTGATGAGCTGGAGAAACTGTTTTTCCCGATCAGCGTAACCGTAGGTTCCGGGATAGACGAGGAAAACCAGATCAAAGCCTGGCTCGATACGTTCTTTGTGCAGGCGGAAAATTTCCCTAACCTGGCGTTTCGCACGGTTTCTTTCAACGGCATTCCCGAATTTCTTGGATAAGCCGACACCCAGTCTCGTCTTGTCCAAGGAATTCGACAAAACAGCCAGTTTCGCCCCCTGACAGCTTTGCTTCAGGGGGGAACCGAAAACTCGCCGGAATTCTTCGCTCTTCCTGAGGCGCTCGGCCCTAGAAAGGCTTCTTCTCATCGGAAACACTGAGCTTCTGGCGTCCCTTCTGGCGGCGGCGTGCGAGAACAGCCCGGCCCCCTCTGGTGGCCATGCGCGCGCGGAACCCAAAGGTTCTCACTCGCTTGGTCCGACTTGGTTGATAAGTTCTTTTCACTTTCAACGCTCCTTCACAAGAATCACATAAGGCTCGAAAAGCCTCTGGAACAGCCTCGGGATGACTGGATTTGAACCAGCGACCCTCACGTCCCGAACGTGATGCGCTACCCCTGCGCTACATCCCGATAGGTAGACAGGTTGAGAGCATACCGAAATCATATTCCTTTGGCTAGTCCGAGTTTTCGCCCTTCGGGGGGTTTTTGCGGATCATGGTCTCCAATTCAGCGATAAGTCCTTCGAGTTGAAGCTTCTCTTCGGCGGTCAGTTCCGCCTTGACGGGGTCGGGCATCACGGTGGTGGGCCTTTCCACGGGGTCTCCGGCTCGAGTCAGGCGAAACTGAAGAGCCCGAATGCCGAGCGAAGGAAAGGCCGCAACCAGGCGCTCACGAAGAGCTCCTTCGTGCCACTGCAGCAGTTGCAGCCACGCAGGATGGTCTGCTTCTACAGTGAGAACCTCGCCAGCAAGCGCTGAGATCCTGCAATGGGTGCCGGGGTGGCGCTTCTGAAGTCCAGGGACCGAGGCCAGCACCTCGTTCCATCGGTTGACCACTGGAATCAACTGCTTCACCGTGGCGGTTGCTCGGCCCTGGAGTAGCGTCTCAAGGTACTTCTGGCGGCGGTCGTTTTCCATTTGGTTATCCTATGCAGTACACCGGCCGCCGTCTACCAAGAGACGCAGGGGCCTGCGTTCGTCCGAAAGAACGAGGTCTTGTTCGGGAAGGAAGGTGAAAAAGGCCTGCTCAAAGGCCGGCAGCAACGAGAGGACTCTCCGCCGCCGCTCACTGTCAAGCTCCAGCAGAACATCGTCGAGAAGCAATACGGGTTTCCGGCCCGTTTTTTCCAAGGAGAGCGTCGCCTGCGAGATCCGCAGCAAAAGCGACAACAGCCTGACCTGACCCGTTGAGGCGTGTTCCGCAAAATTCTTTCCTTGGAACTGAAACGCAAAACGGTCGCGGTGGGGTCCGGTTCCGGTGAAACCAAGTTTAGAGTCTTGTTCCCGTGTGTCGGCAAGGCGGCGGACAACTAGTGCTTCATCGGCGTCCTTCCAGGACGGCTGGTGTTTCAGACTGCAGGTTCCGGAAAGACCGGAAATCTCCGAAAACAGGCGGGAGAACAGCGGGTTGAAGAAACCAATCGCCTCGGACCGAAGCTTGGTGATCTCAAGCCCGGCAACCGCCAGTTGATACTCGTAGACTTCCATGGCCAACGGGTCGAATCGCTGAATCAGGAGGGCGTTCCGAATTTTGAGAATCTTCCGGTAGTGTCTCAGGGTATCGATGTAAAGAACATTGAAAAGTGAAAGCGTTTGATCGAAAAAAAACCTCTGGAACTCCGGACCGCCAGACACAAACTGGTAGTCCTCGTGGGTGAACGCGACACAGGGCAGCCGACTCACCAAGTCTTTTCGATCTCGGACAAGCTCGCCGTTGACCGAAATCTCTTTCTTCTGCGCGACAAACTTGACGCTGACTTCGGTCCTTTGGCCGCCGAAGACGCCGCTCCCCATCGCGGAGAACTCCTGGGTGCCGTGAAGGCATATTTTCTTCTCGTTGTGGGTTCGAAACGACGACCCGTAGCAAAGCAGGTAGATTCCTTCAAGGAAATTTGTCTTGCCTTGGCCGTTGCCGCCCGTGAGAACGACCTCTCGGGCGGTGTCCAGAAAGATGGGATCCGATGACCAGTTGCGAAATTGGTAGAACCTTACCTGCTCGAATCCCATGGGGAGGAGGAAGTTCAGTCCATTTGCATGGGCATGACAACGTGGAAAAAGTCCTTCCGTGGGTCGGTTCTCAGCGTCATCGCCTTCTTCGGATCGGTGAATTCAAGGGTGATCCTATCGCCGGTAAGCACCCGCAGCGGATCGGTGAGAAAAAGGTAGTTGAGCGCCATAGTCGTCAGGGGGCCCTGGTACTCGCAGGATATTTCTTCCTTGGCCATACCCATTTCGCTTTCTTCGGTATTCACCATAAGGTTCCCGTCAGAAACGGTCAGGTAGATCCGCTTGGCCTTCTGCTCGGCCAGCAGCGAAACGCGCTTCAGCGCTTCGCTGAATTCTTCCTTTTTCAAACCGATAGAGAAAGCCTGACTTTCAGGAATGACCCTTGAGTAGTTCGGAAATTGTCCTTCAATCAGGTTTGACTGAATTTTCTGGTTGTCAAATTGCACATGAAGCTGCTTTTCGTTGATGGCCAGATTCATGGTTCCCTGTCCGGACGCCAGTTTTTTGATCAGGTTCAACGCCTTGGGCGGAATGATAATGCCGTTGAACTCCGGGAGGGTCCCCTCTACTTTCTTTTCGATGTACGACAGGCGGCGCCCGTCGGTCGCCACCATGACAAGGTTTTCCCCTTTTCTTTCCAGATAGACACCGTTCATGTAATAACGCGTTTCGTCGTCACTGACGGAGAAGATCGTCTGCCCGATCATTTCAAGCACATCTGCCTGGGGAAGAGCGAACCAAGTGAGATCCTCTCCCTCCTTGATCTCGGGAAATTTGTCGCTGGAAATGCTCTTGAGCTGAAAATCGATGGAAGTTCCTACGGGTTTGATCGACAATTTGCCGTCGCGCACTTCAAACTCGATCTCCCGATCAGGCAACGAGCGCAAGATTCCCAAAAGCTTCTCGCAGAAAACCGTCGTCACCCCGTTCACGCTGCTGGAGACAGGAATGCGCGTTTCGAAGGCTACTTTCAGGTCGGTGGCCTTGATCGTCAGGAATCCATCATGAACCTCAAGAAGCACGTTGCTCAGGATCGACATGGCGTTCTTGACCGAGATGATCTCCTGGGCAATGGACACTTCTTTTAGAAGGACATTCCGTTCCGAGATGAATTTCATGGGAATCGCTCCTCTCTTCTCTTACAAAATATAAATTCAGTAGCAGTTGTAGTAGGGGGCCGGGGAATGTGGAGGAAAGAGTAAACCCCTTCTAGAGAACGCTTTGCAACCAAGGTCTCCTGTGGAAAAGAAAACATCCGTTATCCACAAATCCACAACAGCTCCGGCTTCTACCGACTTTTCCACAGAAATATAACAGAGAACCCCAAACTTGCGCTACCAAAATCAGGCCCCTGCCCGGTCCCGGACGGTGCGGATCAGGTTCTGAATCTTGATCTCAAAACTCGGCTCGGTGCGTACCTTGTCTTCGATTTTCTGGACAGCGTGCATGACGGTGGTGTGGTCCCGGCCGCCGAACTCCATGCCAACTTCGGTCGTGGAGTACTCCGTGAGTTCGCGAATGAGATACATGGCGATTTGCCGAGGCAGGGTGATCGCTTGGGTCCTCTTCTTCCCTTTCAGATCTTGCACGCCCAAGTTGTAGGCTTCAGCCACGACTCTCTGAACCAAGTCGATGGCGATATTTTGCTGGGAAGGACCGGCAAAAACCGACTTCAGTTGTTCTTGGGCGACCTCGATGGTGATTTCTCGTTTCAGGAGCTCACCGTAAGCCCAAATTTTGTTCAGCGCGGCCTCAAGGTCGCGAATGTTGGTGCTGACGTTCTTGGCCACGAGTTCCAGAACAGCGTCGGACAAACGCATGCCGCGCGAGGCCATTTTTGTCCGGAGAATCACGAGCCGCGTCTCCCAGGTTGGGAGCTGCAGGTCGGCGATGATTCCCCTGGTCAGACGGCTAAGCAGCCGTTCGGCAAAGGCTTTGAGCTCTTGCGGTGGCCTGTCGGAGGTGAACACCAACTGCTTCTTAGCTTCGTAGAGCGCGTTGAAGGTGTTGAAAAGTTCTTCCTGGGTGTCCTTCTTGTTTTGAAGGTCATGAATGTCATCAATAAGAAGGACATCGACGTTTCGATACTTGTTCTTGAAGGCGCTTTGAGTCTTGTTCTGAAGAGAAGACAAAAACTCGTTGACGAAACTCTCTGCGGGGAGATACGTGACCACGGATTTCTCGTTGTTCTTGTGGATGGCGTTTCCCAGCGCCTGGATCAGATGGGTTTTTCCCAGCCCGACGCCGCCGTAGAGAAAGAAAGGATTGTAGGCGTTGCCAGGATCTTTGCTGATGGAAACCGCGCAACTGTAGGCAAACTCGTTGTTTTTTCCAACGATGTAGTTTTCAAGGGTGTAGTCGGGATTCAGCTGGACGTGGGGTTTTCGGACAGTACTGCCCCTGAGGGCGCGCTGGTTTTCGGGGGTGACCGCCGCCGGATGTTCAGGAACGGCCTTGACCCGGGGCTCCGGCGACCTTAACGAAAACGCAAAATCAATCTTCTGCCCCGTCAGTTCCAAAAGCTTGTCTTCGAGAACTCCCTGGTACTTTCCTTTGAGCTGATCGCGGAAGAAAGCCGAGGGAACGGACAAGGTAATTCGAGAACCCGACGCAGATTCGAAGCGCAGGCTACTAAAGACAAAAGAGAACTCCCCCTCGTCCATGTCGGTCTTGAGCTGGGAAAGGGTTTCGTTCCAGAAATCCTGCAGGTTCATCGGGTGCCTCGGGACGATCTTAACAAGTTATCCACAGATGCGGTAGGCGGCATCGTAGCGGAACCCGCCCAAAATAGCAAATTCTTCCTTAACGGAAATTTGGCATCCTCTGCAAAGAATCAATATAAAGCGTTACAAAACAAAGACTTGTTTCTTTAGATAATTTTAATAGCGGTAAAGGTCCCAAAAAATTCAACTATGGGGATGGTTTTCCACAGATCTTGTGCTTTTTTCCGAGGGAAAGCCGATTTCTTCCACAATCTATCCACAGGCCCAGTTGTTGTCCCGGTCTGAGAAAAGACCCGAATCTTTACTTTTTCGCTCCCAACCTTTACACTCGCCTCACTTATGAATGAGAACTACTCCGCCGACCAGATCCAAGTCCTGAGGGGTTTGGAAGCTGTCCGTTTGCGGCCCGGCATGTATATCGGGTCCACGGGACCCGACGGGCTCCACCACTTGGTGTATGAAATAGTGGACAATTCCATCGACGAAGCCCTGGCTGGATACTGTTCCGAGGTGAAGGTTGTCATCGAACAGGGCGACGTTATCCGGGTCGACGACAACGGTCGCGGCATTCCCGTCGACATCCACCCCGAAGAGGGGGTCAGCGCCCTTGAGGTTGTTCTCACCAAGCTCCACGCCGGTGGAAAGTTTGACAAGAATTCCTACAAGGTCTCGGGCGGGCTCCACGGAGTCGGTTCGTCGGTCGTCAACGCCTTGTCGAGTTGGTTTGAAGCAACCATCCAGCGCCAGGGAAAGGTTTGGTTCCAGAGGTTTCAACAGGGCGATCCCATGGCTCCCGCCAAAAGCGTCGCCGATTCCTCGCTCACGGGAACCTCGATCCGGTTCTTGGCAGACCCGACCATCTTCACAGAAACCACGAGCTACACCTTTGATGTCCTGGCGAAGCGGCTTCGAGAGTTGGCTTTCCTCAACAAAGGCGTCAGGATCTGGCTGATCGACGAACGCGAGACACCATTCAAGGAGCACAACTTCTTCTTTGAAGGCGGGGTCAAGTCGTTTGTCGAGTATCTGAACAAGAACAAGAACAAGCTTCACGACGAAGTCATCTACTTCGAGAAAGAACGCGAGGGTGTTTCCGTAGAAATCGCGCTTGAGTGGAACGACACCTACATCGAAAACATCTTCACCTTTGCCAACAACATCAACACGAGGGACGGTGGAACACACCTGGTCGGCCTGAAGTCGGCGCTCACGCGGACCGTCAATGTCTTTCTCAACGAAAGCAAATATTCCAAAAAAATGCCCGAGCCTTTGTCGGGCGAGGACACCCGCGAGGGTCTGACAGCTGTTGTTTCCGTCAAGGTCCCCAACCCTCAGTTTGAGGGCCAGACCAAGGGCAAGCTGGGCAACAGTGAAGTCAAAGGCATCGTCGAACAGATTGTTAATGAGGGACTTCAAGAGTACCTGGAGAAACACCCCAAGGAAACCGACAAGATTTTAGAGAAGTGCGTTCTTGCAGCCACCGCTCGCGTCGCGGCCAGAAAGGCACGTGAAAATGCCCGCAGAAAGAACCCCTTTGAATCCAACGGCCTCCCCGGAAAGCTCGCCGACTGCCAGGAACGGGACCCCGCGAAATGCGAAGTGTACATCGTCGAGGGTGATTCGGCTGGCGGATCGGCGAAGATGGGCCGGGACCGGGCAACGCAAGCCATCCTCCCCCTTTGGGGAAAGATGCTCAACGTCGAGAAGACAAGTCCCGACAAGGTCATCTCCAATGAAAAGCTTTTGCCCATCATCCAAACCCTGGGTACCGGGGTGGCCGATGTGTTTGACATTGAAAAACTGCGCTACCACAAAGTCATCATCATGGCCGATGCCGACGTCGACGGTTCCCACATCCGGACCCTTCTCCTGACGTTCTTTTTCCGCTACATGAAGGAATTGGTTGAAAGGGGGCACATTTTCATCGCGATGCCCCCACTGTACAAGCTGAGTTTCGCCAAGCAGATTCACTACGCCTACGATGAGGCCGACCGCGAGAAGATCTTGGCCGAGTTCAACATCGCCAGCGACAAGGTGAATATTCAGCGGTACAAGGGCTTGGGTGAAATGAATCCCGAACAGCTTTGGGAAACAACCATGAATCCCATGACTCGAAACATCATTCAAGTCAAGCTTGAAGATGCGGTTCAGGCCGATGAAATCTTCACCATTCTCATGGGCGACCTGGTCCCCCCGCGGCGTAAGTTCATTGAAGACAACGCTTTGACCGTCGCCAACCTCGATATTTAACAGGAGACTCCCGTGTCAGACGCATCGTCACCCCTCCCTACGGGCAGGGTCATTCCGATCAGCATCGAACAAGAGGTGAAGACTTCCTACCTCAACTACGCGATGTCGGTCATTGTCAGCCGGGCGCTTCCAGACGTTCGCGATGGGCTCAAACCGGTTCACCGCCGAATTCTTTTTGCCATGCACGAGATGGGGCTTCGGGCCGGGTCTTCGTTCAAGAAATCTGGGCGTATCGTGGGCGACGTTCTAGGCAAGTACCACCCCCACGGGGACCAGTCGATCTACGATGCCCTCGTCCGGCTTGCGCAAGAATTCAGCATGCGCTACATCGTGGTCAAGGGACAGGGGAACTTCGGTTCGGTTGACGGGGACCCCCCAGCGGCGATGCGGTACACCGAAGCCAAGATGGCCCGGGTTACCGAAGAGATGCTTCGCGACATCGACAAAGACACGGTGGATTTTGGTCCCAACTACGACGACAGCATGGTCGAGCCCTTGGTTCTTCCGACGGCGTTTCCCTTCCTTTTGGCCAACGGATCGAGCGGCATTGCGGTGGGTATGGCCACCAATATGCCTCCGCACAACCTGAGAGAGATCTGCGCGGCACTGGTCGCCCTCATCGACGATCCCGACTGCACAATCGATGACCTCATGGTTCACATGAAAGGCCCTGACTTTCCCACTGCCGCCATTATTTATGGCCGCTATGGCATTCATCAGGCGTTCAAGACTGGCAAGGGCCAGGTAATGGTCCGCTGCCGCTACGAGATTGAAACTTCCAAATCGGGAAAAGAAGCCGTCATCGTGAGCGAGCTGCCTTACCAGGTGAACAAGGCTCAACTAATCGAGCACATTGCCGAATTGGTTCACGACAAGAAGATCGAGGGAATCAGCGACCTGCGAGACGAGTCCGACCGGACAGGAATTCGCATGGTCATCGAGATCAAGAAAGGGTTTGACGCGCAAGTCATCCTGAATTTCCTGTTCACCCACACCAACCTGCAGCAGAGTTTCAACATCAACAACCTGGCGCTGGTCAACGGACGGCCGGAAATCCTCGATCTCAAGCAGATGCTGACTGCGTTTATCGCGCACCGAAAGGTCGTGATCACTCGCCGGACCATCTTCGATCTCGACGCCGCCAGAAAACGGGAGCACATCCTTCAAGGCCTCAAGATCGCGCTAGACAACATCGATGAAGTGATTCGGATCATCAAGGAAAGCTCGAGCGTCGTGAACGCCAAGGAAAACCTGATGGCCCGGTTCTCCTTCAGCGAGATTCAGGCCAACGCGATCCTCGACATGCGCCTGCAGAAGCTGACCAGCCTTGAAACCCAGAAGATTGTCGATGAATTGAACGAGGTTCTGGCGCTCATTGCCCACCTCGAAGACCTTCTGGCTCACGAAGAGAAGATCTACGGAGTCATCAAGGAAGAGACTCGGGAACTTTCAGAGAAGTTTGGGGACGACCGAAAGACCGAAATTCTCGACCAAGAGCTCGAAAACGTTGATATGGAGGACCTCATTCAGGAAGAGGACATGGTTGTCCTCATTTCCATCGAAGGTTATGTCAAGCGCGTTCCTTTGAACGCGTACCGCAATCAAGGCCGCGGGGGCAAGGGTTCGAACTCCGCAAACCTGAAGGACGAAGACATCGTGCAGGATATCCACGTCGCCAACACCCACGACTACTTCCTCATCATTTCCAATCTGGGGAACGCCTACTGGGTAAAGACCTACCAGTTTCCCGAGGGTTCCAGGACTAGCCGGGGCAAGCACATCCGGTCGATGCTCGATATGGTCGAGGGCGAGGTGATCAAAGCTGTTGTTCCCATCAAGGAGTTCAGCAAGGACCGCTACATTGTCATGGTGACGTCCAAAGGCCTAGTCATCCGCATCGCCACCCACGATTTCCGCAACGCGAAGGCGAAGGGAATCAACGGAATCACTCTTCGCGATGGAGACACCCTGGTCACGGCGACCCTGACCAATGGATCGAACGAAGTCATGCTTCTAACGAAGAATGGCTACGGGCTCCGCTATTCTGAAGATCAGATTCGTGCGACTGGTAGAAACGCGTCGGGTGTGAGGGGGATCAGCCTCAGGGACGAAACCGACGAGGTGGTTGGCATCCTGGCGATCCACGAGGAAGAGCAGGTTCTGATGATCACCGACCGCGGCTTTGGCAAGCGTCTTGACTATTCGACCCTCAGCCCTCACGGCCGAGGGACCATGGGTCAAATTTGTTACAAAGACAACGAAAAGACAGGAAAACTCATTGGTTCGATCGCCGTCAGCGCCGAATACGACATTGTGTGCATCACAAGGCAAGGGAAGACCCTTAAGTGCAATACCCAGGAAGTCTCCGAACAAGGGCGGACCGCCATGGGGGTGAGGATTTTGGGAATCGCCGAAGACGATGCAGTGGTCGGGATTGCGAGGGCTTTGAAAGAGGAAGAACAGCCAGAACTGGCCTTCGAATAGACAGACCGAATCAACAGAAAAGCCGACCCCACGGTCGGCTTTTTTATTGTCGCAATGTTTCACGTGAAACATTGCCCGTTTTCCAGCGGTCTACTTCTTCACGGTGAGGAGGCGTTCCTGGTTGGCGGACGTCCAGGAGGATTCCACGGCAGCGATATACTGCTCGCGTTGTTCGGGTTTCAGGAAGGAGGCTCGAAAGCCATTGATGATGATCTCTTTAATTTCGTCCATGGTGAAGCGGAGTTTTGAATGGAGCGACCAGAACTCATCGATGATCGAACAGTGGAAAAAGGTTGGATCATCGGTGTTGACCACCACAAGCACTCCTTGGTCGTATAGAGTTCGAACGGGGTGATCTTCAGCCTTGGTAACGTATTTTTGAGTAAAAATGTTGCTTGTAAGGCAAATTTCCACCGGAACCTGCTTCTCGGCAAGATATTTGATCAGTTCTGGGTCCTGAATGGCCGAGAGTCCGTGGCCAATTCGCTCGACCTTTAGGGTTTTCAACGCGTCCCAAATGGACTCGGGGCCAACCACCTCCCCAGCGTGGGCGACAACGTGGAGCCCTCGGCTGGCCGCAACGCGGAAAACCTCGCCGAACAGTTTGGCTGGTCCTGTCTCTTCATCTCCCCCGAGCCCAACGCCAATCACCATGGGGGTTCGATATTTCAGCGTTGAATCGAGGTTTGCTTGGGCGTTTTCGACGCCAAACGAACGAGAGACGTCAATAATGAGGTTGATTTTCAGATGGTCTTTCTTCTCGATCGCTGTGATGGCGGCTTGGATGGTGTCCAGCATTTCAGGAAAGGTGAAACCCTTCTTGATGAAAGTCGAGGGGGAAAAGAACAGTTCGCAGTAAACAATGTTGTTTTCTTTCAGATAACTGGCCACATCGTTGAAAAGGACTGTCAGGTCGCTTGGCTTTTCGTAGAGGCCCTGAACGTAGATGAACGACGTCAAGAACTCCTTCAGACTGTTGTACGAGAATAGTTTGTCGACATCGACGGGGTTGGCCTTGCTTTCTGGTTTTCGGTCGATGAAGGTTTGAACCGTGTGACGGCTAATGGTGGCCTCGGCGTGGAGATGAATCTCAGCCTTGGGGATCTTCCGTAGAAAACTGTAGAACTCATCTTTCTTCATAGGACGATCACCTCGCGGTTCCCAATGCACTTTAAATATTTATCGGCCAGCCAAACAGTAATCTATAGTTTAATCCAAAACGAACGGATGACAACCCACGGGTGTTTAGCTATAATGGCCGCCATGGGAACCATCATCGTTTTTGCCAACCAGAAGGGCGGCGTGGGAAAAAC
>CAYYUZ010000031.1:0-33032 GCA_964475005.1 uncultured Spirochaetales bacterium | reverse complement strand
GCTACACGATTGTTGAAGCGGCAAGCCTGGAAGAGGCCATTGCGTTGACCAAGGGGAGTTTGGAAGTCAGAACCGTCATTCCCATGTGAAGTCCGAGAGATAACGCCACGCTACGGCCTTCCGCGGCGAACAACTTGCCCCTTGAGCCTGGGTGTTAATCGGAACACGCGCCGTCCTGACTTCTCAGGCTTTCTTTGTGGGGCAGTTCCACCTTCTGCCCAAAGTCGTTCACAGCCACAAAGGTGACTTTGTTGGTGAACACAAGGACTTCCTTCGTTGCCCCGGGACTGTCGGCAAACACGTTGACTTCGTAGGTCACCGAATGGCCGGTCCGGCTCTCGGGGAGCACACAAAAACGGAGAATGGCTCCGTTGAGAACAGGCATGCGAAAGTCAACCTTGTCCATGGCACGGGTCACGAGGCTGTAACCTGAATAGTCTCGCGCGGCGGCGACCCAGGCAAACTCGTCGACCCACTTCAGCAACTGGCCGCCAAAGAGAAAACCATGGTGGTTAAGGTGCTCTGACATGACGAGGGCAAAAGTGTTCATAGATGAGCAACCATCGACAGATGGTTTTCACGGACAATCTTCAGGCCGTGTTCGAGGTTTTCCACCTTGAGAATAATCGCCGCCTTCGTGCTGTTCTTCTCAAGCGAAGAATAAAGGTATTCGATGTTCACGGCTTTGGTCCGAAACAGATCCATGACTTCGGCAAGTCCTCCGGGTGTATCAGGAACTTCTATGGCTAGGACGTCTGTCAATTTCACTGTGAACCCTTCATCAGCCAGCACAGCAACCGCCTTGTCGGTGTCGTCGACAATGAGCCGCAGAATGCCGAAATCGGCGGTGTCAGCGATGGTCAACGCCCTCAGGTTGATTTGTCGCGCTGCCAGAATTTTGGTCACATCGGCCAATCGCCCAGAAATGTTTTCCAAGAAAACCGAAATTTGTTTCGCCATGGAGAGACTCCTTTTAGAGCTTGCGGTTGTCGATCACCCGTTTTGCCTTGCCAACGGACCGCTCGATGGTCTTGGGCTCGACAAGCTTGACGCGAAGGCCAATGCCCAACTTTGATTTCATCACACTTTCAATTTGCCGGCGAAGGTTTTCAAGGGTCTTGGTTTCGTCGGTGAAGAATTCCTGTTTCACTTCGACCATCAGTTCCACCTCGTCGAGGTGGGATTCGCCTCGGTTGACCACGATGACGTAGTGAGGGTCGGTTCCTTCAATTTCTATCAGAGCGTGCTCAATTTGGCCAGGGAAGACATTGACGCCGCGGATGATCAGCATGTCGTCGGTCCGGCCGAAGAGACGGTGCATTTTGACCGTTGTTCGGCCGCACGTGCAGGGTTCCTTCAGCAGGGAAGTGATGTCGCGCGTTCGGTAACGCAGGAGAGGCGTTCCTTCCTTGATGAGGGTCGTGAAGACAAGTTCACCCTTTTCACCGACCGGAAGGACAGCACCCGTCACCGGGTCAATGATCTCGGGATAGAACAGATCCTCGTTGATGTGGAGTCCGTTCTTTGCTTCGCACTCAAACGCGACGCCGGGTCCCGTGATCTCGGTGAGTCCATAAATGTCAAACGCGTCAATGTGAAGATTGGCTTCGATTTGTTTGCGCATGTTTTCGCTCCAAGGTTCAGCACCAAAACAACCGCAGCGCAGCGGCAGCGACTCAAGATCCACTCCGGCTTCCCTGGCCTCCTCGGCAAGGAACAGCGCATAGCTTGGCGTGCAAGACAGCACAGTCGTCTTGAAATCGCGCATAACCATCAGTTGTTTCGCGGTGTTCCCCGAGGACATGGGAATGATATTCGCACCCAGTTTCTTAGCGCCGTAGTGGACGCCCAAACCGCCTGTAAACAGACCGTAGCCGTAGGCGTTCTGCACCGTGTCGTGGCGGGTGGCGCCTGCTCCCGAAAGTGTTCTCGCCATCGCCTCTTTCCAGTTCTCGATATCAAATCCCGTGTAGGCGTCGACAACAGGAACACCGGTTGTTCCGGATGACATATGAATCTCTTCGATGTCGGCCTCAGGGCACGCCAGCAGTCCGTAAGGGTAGGTGATTCTCAGGTCGTCCTTGGTCGTAAAGGGCAGGACCGACAAGTCTTCGAGCGATCGGACGTCGGAGGGACGAATCCCCGCCTGCTGCATTTTCTGGCGGTAAAAGGGAACCTTCGAATACAGTTTCTCAACCAGGTTCTTCAACCTGGAAAATTGAATCACCCGGCGTTGGGCGGGCTCCATGCTTTCGCATTCTGGGTTGAAGATCACGGTGAGAACCTCACGAAAAGTTGATGGGAATCAACTTAGTGTAAGGGCAAGCCGCAGAACTGGCTAGCGAGAATTGGAGGCAACGGTGAGCGGAGAAAAAAAAAGGCGGCAAACGCCGCCTTTTTTTGGATTCGAGAACTACTGGAGGAGCTGAAGAGTCGACTGGGGCCTTTGGTTCGCCTGAGCGAGCATGGCGTTGCCAGACTGAACCAAGATGTTGTTCTTGGTGTATTCAACCATCTGCTTGGCCATGTCAACATCGCGAATCCGGCTTTCCGCAGCCTGGAGGTTTTCCGCGCCGCTGTCGATTCCCTTGACGGTGAATTCGAGGCGGTTCTGGTAGGCTCCAAGGTCAGCACGCTGCTTGCTCACTTTGTTGAGGGCGGCGTCGAAGGTCATGATGGCGCGGTTGGCTTCGTCGGGGGAAGCCAGGGAAATCTTCTTTCCGTCGCCCAAGTCCTTCAGACCCAAAGCGCTGGCCGACATAGTTCCGACGTAGACACGAGTTCTTTGGTCGACGTTGGCACCGATGTGGAACCACATGGCGGAAGGAACGTTGTTGGTGCCCTCTTCCCTCGCGAACGCGCCGGTCAGCATGTTCATGCCGTTGAACTGGGCGTGGCTGGCAATCCGGTCAATCTCATCGACAAGCTGGCTGACTTCAACCTGAATCTGGCTTCGGTCCTGCGCGGTATAGATCCCGTTGGAGGACTGAACCGACAGCTCACGAAGGCGCTGAAGGATGTCTTGCGACTCCTGCAGGTAGCCTTCCGTGGTTTGAATGAACGAAATGCCGTCGCCTGCGTTGCGCGACGCTTGGTTCAGACCGCGGATCTGTCCCCTCATTTTTTCCGATACAGCCAAGCCCGAGGCATCATCCCCGGCGCGGTTGATCCGCATGCCGGACGCCAGCTTCTCCATGTTCTTGGTGACTTCCTTGACGGAATCACTTTGAACTCGCTGGGCGTTGATGGCGCTCAAGTTGTGGTTAATGATCATCCTATTCCTCCTTGAAAAGGTCCCAGGGGAGCGATCGTTCCCGGGAACTGCATATAATTCTAGGAACCTCAGGCTCCCATTTAACTCATCGGACGATCAGAAAAACAATGAAGGAGAAAATAGAGTTTCTTTGGGAATTCAGGTATTCTGCTTCTATGGCGTCTTCCTTGATCGACCACCTGCGCTCCGACCCCACTTTCGTTTCCCAAGTTCTTTCCTGGCACACCGTTCCCGCCTCCGAAGGCGAGTTCTCCCCTTTTCCTCCAGGCCTTGACGGCCGGCTTGCGGCGGGGCTGGCAGCGCGCGGCGTCGAACAGCTTTACTCGCATCAGGCCCTGGCGTTTTCACATGCTCGTTCGGGGAAAAACGTGCTGATTGCGACGCCGACGGCAAGCGGAAAATCTTTGTGCTACAACCTTCCGGTCATGCAGACGCTGCTGGAACACCCCGAGGCTAGAGCGTTGTACCTTTTTCCAACCAAGGCCCTCAGCCAAGACCAGCAGTCCGAGCTCAACGAAACCACCCTCGCTGCCGCCTTGGGCTTGAAGATCGCCACCTACGATGGCGACACTCCGACGAGCCTTCGTGCCTCGGCACGCGAAACTGGGCAGATCATCATTTCCAACCCCGACATGTTTCATTCGGGTATCCTACCCAACCATCCCAAGTGGACCAAGTTCTTCAAGAATCTGCGTTACGTAGTCATTGATGAAATTCATACCTACCGAGGAGTGTTCGGCAGCCACGTCGCCAACGTCATCAGGCGGCTTCGGCGGGTGGCGGCTTTCTACGGAGCTTCTCCTCAGTTCATTGCCTGTTCCGCTACCATTGGAAACCCGAAAGCCCACGCTGAGGCTTTGCTGGGAGCATCCGTCGAACTGATCGCCTCCTCAGGTGCGCCCACCGGAACACGCCACTTTGTCCTTTATAATCCTCCGCTGGTCGACCGGGTGCAGGGAATACGGCGCGGAACCGTCAACGAAGCCCAAGCACTCGCGGTCAAGATTCTCACAACCGGCCAGAAGGTAATCGTCTTTGCCAGAAGCCGGGTTCGTGTCGAGCTGATTTCGAGCTACATCAAGGAACGGCTGGCCAACCTCTACACCGACAACGGCCGAATCCGCGTAGAAAGCTATCGCGGAGGCTACCTACCGAACGAAAGGCGCGAAATTGAAAAGGGTCTTCGAGAAGGAACGATCCAGGGCGTGGTCAGCACTAACGCCCTGGAACTCGGCATCGACATCGGCGGTCTCGACGTGGCTATCCTTGCGGGCTTTCCTGGAAGCGTCAGTTCGGTGTGGCAGCAGGCCGGCCGCGCCGGGAGACGACAAACCGAAAGTCTTGCAGTCTTAATCGCGGGCTCGTCTCCCCTTGACCAATACATGGTTCAGCACGAGAAGTACTTCTTCGACCGGCCCCCGGAGGCCGCGTTCATCAATCCGGAAAACCCCTACATCCTCATGGAACACGTCAAGTGCGCGGCATTCGAAATTCCCTTCGAAGGCCCAGTGGGAACCGTCGAAGACCGGTGGTTTGGACCGATTTCCCCCTACTTGGCCGTATTGGAAGAGGAAGGCACCCTGCGCTACACTGGCGGACGCTGGTATTGGTCCGGTCTTGCCTACCCCGCTGAAAACGTCAGTCTCAGGAGCGCCACCGCGGAAAACATTGTCATCATCGACACCACGGGCGGCAAGAATCAGGTGCTTGGAGAAATGGACAGGCCCAGCGCCAAAGAGATGCTTTTTCCTCAGGCGACCTACCTTCACCGAGACAGGCAGTTTTCTGTTCTCGAACTGGACCTTAAAGAACGGCGCTGTCTTGTCGAGGAGCGCGACCTGAACTACTACACCGACGCGGTCGTCAAGACCGACCTCAAGGTTCTGCAGGAAGATAAACGTCTATCGGTTTTGGGCCTTTCGTTGGTCTTGGGAGACGTTCTGGTGAGGACTCAAGTCAGCCGGTTCAAGAAGCTGAAGTTTCACACTCACGAAAATATCGGTTACGGCGAGGTCGCCCTGCCAGAAGAACAGATGCACACCCGAAGCCTCGCTCTTGTCTTTGACGGCGGCGCGGCTTCGGCGGCGCTTGACGCCTTGCCCGAGGACCTGAAAGGACCGACGATGGCTCGGGTTGGCCATTTGCTTCACGCGGTGGCTCCGGCGTTTCTTCTGTGCCAAAGCCAGGATTTCGGGGTTTCAGAACGGCTGCGGGACCCGCATTTTGGCTGCCCGACGGTTTTCGTCTACGATCAGGCGCCCGGAGGATCGGGACTGGCCGAAACCTTAATCGACCAATTGGAAAAGATCCTGCGCGCGGGCGCCGACCTTGTTGAGGCCTGCCCCTGCCTGGAAGGCTGTCCCAGTTGTGTGGGGCCTCGAGACCCCGAGGAAGAGGTCGGTCTTAACCCCAAGGAAGGACTTTCAAGACTCCTCAAGGGCTGGCTGGGCCGCCTCTGATGGCCGACCTTTGGGAAAAGCTTCGGACAATTTCGACGCGGGCACCAAGCCTGTCTGTCCAGCCCCCAATCCGCGAAGTGGCCTTGGATCTTTCACCGCCGGGTTGGCGCTGGGTGACGCCTCTGGTCGCCCAACGGACTCTTTCGTTTTCTATGGACTCGGGATTTTGGAGAGCCATTTCGCAGAATATCGAGCCAGGCTCCTGGGACGGCGTTTGTTGCTTCGACACTGAGACCACGGGACTCTCGGGCGGTGCGGGCACCGTTGCCTTCCTTGTCGGTTGGGCCGAACTGAAGGAGTCGGGGAACGACACCCCCGAGGTGGCCATCCACCAATGGTTTTTGCGCGATCTTCCCGGTGAACCCGATCTGGTTCGCTGCCTTGATGCGGAGTTCCGAAAAGTCCGGTGCTTGGTGAGTTTCAACGGGGCCTCCTTCGACCTCCCCCTGCTCAAGACCCGCTGGACCATGAACGGAATCCCCTTTCCTGGGCTTGTGCACCGCGACAACCTTCCTGTTTCGAGGCGACTTTGGAAGCGCCTGCTGGATTCTTGCAGACTTTCACGGCTTGAGGAAAGCGTTTTGGGGGTGCACAGGCAAGACGATGTTCCAGGTTCGCTCGTGCCCGCCCTGTGGTTCAGCTATCTAAGAAACGACGCCCCCGCGGACTTTGTCACACCCCTGGAAGGAGTTCTCCGTCATCACGCCCAGGATGTCTATTCCCTGCTTTGCCTAGATTTGCTGATCGCAGCGCTCCACAAGAATCCCGACTTACCGCGATGGGAGGCCACCTTCAACCGTTTTCCTGAACGTTCTGTTCTGACCAGACTGGGTCCGCACGGACTGCTCCATCCCGACCTCGGCAAGACAACGCCAGTGGACTTCTGGGGTCTGGTCAACGCCAAGTCCGCGGATCAACGTCCTGGAATTCTTGAGGCGGCGTGGCGGACGCAGGAATCACCTATGGTGGGCCTCGCGTGGGCTGATCACCTCAAACGGCAAAAAGACGAAAGGGCCAAGGAAATTTGGAGGGCGCTGTGGACTCAGCAGCGTTCCTACACCGCTCTTGTGGAGCTGCTCAAATGGCTTGAGCACCGCGACCGCTCGGCGGAGGCACGAACCCAGGCCCTCTCTCTGATCGACCAAGCGCTTGACGCTCCGTTTCTTCCCCAGGGCTGGAGAGTTCCCCTCACCCAGCGAAAGATTCGTCTGCTGCAACTTTCCGCCCGTTCGGATTGAGAAGCGCTCTGGCGGCTTTGGCCTCAGGAAACCAGCCTTCCACCAAAGAGTGGAACCGGGCGTTATGAGAAGCCTCCACCAGATGTGCCAGTTCGTGGACCACAACGTATTCGAGGCAGAGTTTGGGAAACGCCGCGAGCCGAGAGTTAAAGACAAGCCGTCGGGTTTCGGGCTGGCAGGAGCCCCAGCGCGACCGCAACCGCTTGACCGACCAGCGGGCTGCTTTCAGTCCAGTCCGTTCTTCCCAGGCGGGAATCAGTTCCTCCAGCGCGGCCCGTAGCGTGTCCTTCTCCCACGACTCGAGGACTTTTCGTTTTTGGGCTGCTTCCCAAGTAGCCGGTACCCGCACAAGGAGCTCCTCGGTGGCAAAGTCGGCGACAACTCGCGGAAGGCGTCCTGGTGACACTACCCGGACCCGAAGCTTTCTTCCCCAGAGAAATACGCTGTCGGGTTCCCGACCTAAGAGTCTGCGGCGCTCTTCAATCCAGGCGGCTTTCAGAGTGACAAAACGGTCTACGAAAATTTTGGGGACATGCCAGGGTGACGTCACCCTCACGCGGCCGCCCGGAAGAACGCGGAGGGAGAGGTTCTTGAAAGTTCCACGCTTCCACTCGTAGGTTTCCACGACCGCTAGCTTTCAGCTTCGACCCGGTGGCACGCCACCAAGTGGGAACCTGTTTTGTCGATCGCTCGTAGAACCGGAATTTCTACACGGCATCGGTGGATGGCGAGGGGGCAGCGGGGTTCAAAAGGACAGCCGACGACGGACCGCGTCGGGGTCGGAGTCGGAGTCGGGCCCGACGCCTGGACTTTGGCGGCTTTGCCTCTGCCGGGGGCCGACTCGAAAAGGAGGCGTGTATAGGGATGACGGGGGGCTTCGGTCAGGCGGCGCGACGGCGCTTCTTCCATCATTCTGCCGCCATACATGACGCCAACGCGGTCGGCCATGTAAGCCACAACATCGAGGTCGTGGGCGATGAAGAGCATCCCCAGAGAATACTGCCTCTTCAAAGCCAGCAAAAGTTCAAGGATCTGTCCGCGGACGGACACATCGAGAGCGCTGACCACCTCGTCGCAGACAAGCAAGCGGGGCCTAGTGACCAAGGCGCGTGCCAAGGCGATGCGCTGACGCTGCCCACCCGAGAACTCCGTGGGACGCCGGTTCCAGTCGGCGGCACGGAGGCCGACGGCTTCGAGGCCCTGGCGGGCTTCGCTCACGAGGGCCGGGCGGTCGCGGCGGGCCGTTCGATAACGCGAACCAACAGTCAGCAGTTCTCCCACCGACATCCGCGGGTCTAGCGATGACGAAGGATCTTGAAAAACGTATTTGACGGCCCGGCGGTAGGCTTCCAGACGGGCCTTGTCGCGGGGATCGACGACCCAAGGGCCTTCTCGCTCGCGCGTGTACACCAAGGCACCCGAATCCTGCACCTCAAGCTGCACAAGGGTTCTGGCGAGCGTGGTCTTGCCCGAGCCCGACTCCCCGACAAGGCCGTAGGTTTCTCCGGCTTCCAAGGTAAGGTCCACCCCGCCCAGCGCGAAGACCCGGCTGTTTGAGCGGGCGAAAAGACCCGCCTGAAGGCGAAACGATTTGGTCAATCCCCGAACTGCCAAGAGCTCGCTCATGGACCCTCCAACGGAAACCAGCACCTTCGCTTACGACCGCCGGGAACGACTGTGAGCCCAGGCAGAGTGGTTCGACACTGGCCGGCGACTCGTGAACATCGCGGAGCGAACGGACAGCCGGGTTCAGGAATCTGGGGATCGGGCGGTTGACCGCCGATCAAAACCAAGGCGTCTGCCGAGTAGTGCGAGCCTCGTTTGACTCGGGAATCCCACAGAGCCTTGGTGTAGGGGTGCCTCGGGTCAGAGAGCAGGCTCGACTTGGGGCCTTCTTCCATAATCAGGCCGCCGTAGAAGACAAGGATTCTGTCGGAAACCTCGGCAACCGTTTCCAAGTCGTGACTGATGAACACCAGCGACAGACCTCGCCGAAGCTGCAGCTCCCGCAGGAGTCCGAGAATCTGGGCTTGGATGGTCACGTCGAGGGCGGTCGTCGGTTCGTCACAAAGCAGGATTTCTGGATCGTTGGCGAGCGACAGGGCGATCATCACCCTTTGGAGCATGCCGCCGGAAAACTGATGCGGAAAACTTCCCAGCCGAGCTTCGGCGTCGGCAATATGCACTTCCTCCAGCAGGGACACGGCGCGTTTTCGAGCCTCATCCTTGGTGGTTTGGGGCTTGTGGGCCCGAAAGGTTTCCAAAAACGTCTTTTCAAGGGTCATGATGGGGTCAAAGGACCGGCTGGGTTCCTGAAAGATCATGGCGACCTTAGGGCCCCTTAAGCTTCGCCGGGCCTCGGCGTCGAGTCCGGCCAGATCAACCCCGTCGACCAAAACGGTCCCCTCAAGCGTCGCGTCGTTTCCCAAGAGTCCGGCGGCGGCCCACGCTGTGACGCTCTTGCCCGAACCTGATTCCCCGACGATGCCGACAGCTTCACCGCGGAACACCGAGAAGGAAATCCCGCGAACGGCCTGAATCGCGGTCTCTCCTGCCGAGAACGTCACCCTCAAGTCCTTGACCTCGAGGGCGGGAACGACCGAACTAGCGTTTGACACGGGGCCTCCTGGCCGCTGGTTTCCAGTTGGGATCGGCCATGTCGCGAAGCCATTCACCCAAAAAGTTGAACGCCAGCGTTACGGCCAACAAGAAGAACCCAGGTGCAAAGAGCCACGGAAAATGCACCATGCTGGAAACCGAAGTGGCGTCCCGATTGATCATCGAACCCCAACTGACAGCGGGGTCAACGATGCCCAACCCCAAGTAGGAAAGGACAGTCTCCCCCAAAATGAACCCTGGGACACCCAAAGTCACGCTCAAGATAAGAATCGAGCTCATCTGAGGGACAATATGCCGAAACAAAATTGCCAGCGTTGGCATGGACTCCAAACGGGCGTTGGCGACAAAGTCCTGCCTCTTGTAGGCATGGACCATGCCGCGGATCATTCGCGCAGTCGACGGCCAGCCGACAAACGAAAGAATCACAGTGATCAGCATGTACGACTGCCCGGAGTCCATGTGATCACTCAACAGAGACCTGAGGAACAGGATCAGATAGAGCCCTGGGATCAGAATAATGAACTCGCAGAGCCTCATGATGATCCAATCCCAAACACCGCCAAAATACCCGGCAAGACCGCCAAAAAGCAGAGCTAGGAAGAGGGACAGAAACACCCCCACAAAGCCGATCGTCAACGAAATCCGCGAGCCATAGAGGACACGGCTCAAAATATCGCGCCCGAGGCTGTCGGTTCCCAGCAGAAAGACGGGTTGGGCCTTTGGGCTGGAGTCATGGCCAAAGTCGGTCCCAAACAGATGCACAGAAAGCGGAAGAAATCCCCACATAGGAGTCTTGTCGCCCGTGGCCAGCAGACGAACCTGAGTGTATTCTCCTTTGACGCGAGCGTATTGCCTCGTTACTTCGTTCAGCAGGCTCATCGACTGCACCTGCGGGCCGAAGCCCAGTTCGCTGGAATACCAGCTCAAGTTCGGCGGCAGTTCAGAATAGTCCTGGAAAAGGTGGTTGGGGTCGTAGGGCGCCAGAAACTCGCAGAAAGTCATCGCGAGGTACAGCACCACCAGCACCACCACTGAGCCCAACGCGATTGGCCGCCGGACAAGCTGTTTCCATGAGGTTTTCATGCTTTTCCGTACCTGACCCGAGGATCGACCAAAGCCAGCGCAAGGTCGGAGAGCACCATGCCGATCAAGAGCAAGGCGCTCACGAACATGATGTTCGTCATGACAAGATTGATGTCCTTTTGAAGGACGGCCTCATACATCAGGCGTCCGATGCCGGGGTAGCTGAACACAATCTCCAGAATCAGCGAGCCGCCAAACAGGTCGGCCAGCAGGTTCGAACTTCCCGTGATGAACGGATTCATCGTGTTTCTAAACGCGTGGTGAAAGAGAATCCGCCCCTCTTCGATGCCTCGCGAACGAAGAGCCGTCACGTATGGCTGGCCGAGCTGGTCGAGCATGGTGGCCCGGATGAGTCTCAGCGAGCCGCCAAGTCCGCCTATAAAAGCCCCCAGCAGCGGCAAGAAGATGTGGTACAGGTAGGAGAACCCAAACCCGATGGCGTTGCCGTCGAAGTTCTCGGTCGGGTAGGCCGTTACCGGGAAGAGTCCTGTGACCGAGGCGAACATCTGAAGTAGAAGGAGCAAAAGAATTCCGGGAAAGGCGTTGAAGAACAGACTGATGAAAGCGGCGGCTAGATCGAGCTTGGTTCCCGCCTTGGAGGACAGCCAGATCCCCAGCGAAAAGGACGCCAACGTGAGGAAGACCAGCGAAATCAAATTCAGGGTGATCGAATTGATCATGCGCGTGGCGACAAGAAAGAGGACGGGAGCCTTAGAGATCAACGAACGGCCCAGATCGTGGTCTAGAAAAACCCTGTGGAGCCAGCGGAAGTACTGCTCATAGAAGGGAAGGTCGAGACCCAGCCGGTGTTTCGCCTCTCGAATCTGTGATGAATCGAGAGCGTTGTCGTTGGAACGGAAGTCCGTCATCGTCAGCATTTGACTTCGGACGTAGTTATCCACGATGTCCCCAGGGGCCAAGGCCATCAGCCCGAAGACACCGAGCCCGAGAACAAAGAGCATGACGGTCATCGTCGCAAGCCTCTTCAAAAAGAAGAAGACAAGAGGATGCCGATCCGCGATCTGCACCCAGACGAAACGGGGTCGTTCAGGGTCCAACCGCTATTCCTTCAGATAGAGATAGGTTTGTTCTGGGGCTTGCAAGTTGTCCACCCGCAGGTTGCCCCACTTGTCATGGTAGGCCGAGAACGTATCGGGAAGGACGGTGTACATCACGGGAAGCTGGTCCAGGACGATACGCTGGAATTCATCCCAAATCTTCTTGGCTGCCACCGGGTCACGGGTGACGAAACCTTGTTGATACAGTGCATCGAGCCTGGCCTCCCAGTCGGTGGCGGGCTTTTCCTGCAATGGCCGCCACACGTGGAAGTTCCCCGAAGACTGCCAGACGTTGCTTCCCGAGGTCGGCCAGTAGTTAGAACCAAGCGAAACCATCACCGCATCCCAATCGTAGGTGTTGACGATCTTGTCGACGAGCTTCTGGAAATCAAGGGGCTTCACATTGAGTTTGATCCCGACTTTCTTCAATTCGTCGGCGTAGACGTTGCCGATGTCGATTCCAACGTTGCTGTCGACACCCAAGTTCAAATCGAAGTCGATGGCGTGACCCTTGGCATCTTTCATGACACCCGACGCGTCGGGTTTGATGCCGATCTCAGCCAGAAGCTTGATCCCTTTGGCGGGGTCATAAGTGTACTGCTGGCTGATTTTGGGGTCATAGAAGGGGTTGGGTTTGGCAAAAAACGAAAGGGCTGGTTCTCCCAATCCTCGGTAGACCTGGGTGACCACTCGGTCCCGGTTGAAGAAGGTGCTCATCGCCTGCCGGAATTTGGTCTGGCTGAACCAAGACCAGCGAATCGGATCAAGATTCTTGGGGTTCTGGTTCCAGGTGATAAACCCCGCACCCAGACTCGGCCCTCCGTAGTAAACTGTATAGTCCTTCGGCGTCTTCTTCACCAAGTCTTCCAAGTCCTCGGGTCTGATCGTGTAGCTGTCCTTCTCACCGGCCAGGAACTTCAGCTTTTCAGTTTCCTGGCTGGGGATAATTTTCGTTTCGATGGTCTCGATGTAGGGAAGGCTCTGGCCAAACTCATCCTTCTTCCAGTAGAAGGGATTTCGTTTGAGCACAACGTTGATTCCAGGCTTGTAGCTGGCAATATAGTAGGCTCCGACCGAGGGAATGGTCCGGGGATCGGTGTCCACCGACCAGAGGCTGAGAAGACCCTCGGCACCTTTTTCCTTCTTGACCTTTTCGAAGATGTACTTCGGGCCGAAATCCATGTTGCTTGACAGTTCGGGCATGGCTACGATGCGTGGATAGTTGAACCGGAACTTCAGGGTGTCGAGCTTCTCGATGGTGATCCGTTTCTTGGATCCGTCCTTCATTTCGAGGAACTGACCTGGATAGGCTGGCAGTTGCAACGCCTTGTCGCCGTCGATGTTGTCGTACCAGTAGACTGCGTCATCGGCGGTCAGCTTCACTTTGCGATCGGGATCGGCCAAAGTTGTCCAGTACAAGTCGTCTCTCAACGTGAACGTCACGGTAAGAGTGTCGGTTTTCTCGTCGGTGGCGACTTCATAGGTGGCCAAATTTGGTTTCCAGGTCCGTGTATAGGGGTTGTAGTCCAAAAGGGGTTCGTAGAGAACGTCAATCACCGAGCGGCTATCACCATCTCTAGCCGTCAAGGTGTTGAAAGTTTTGGGGTCATTGTTGATGCTCGCCAGCCAAGTCCCCCCTGTTTTTCCCTTCTCGTAGGGAGCGCCGCCGGGCCGGCTGACCGTTTGGCCCAGAAGTTTGTTTTCAGTGGCCTTCTTTTGAAACGCGATTTGTTCAGGAGTGAGTTCTGGCGTTGGCGATCCGCAGGAGGCCAGTGCAAAAACAGCCAGGATGGCGACAGAATAGATGCGGTGCAACATGAGTATCCCCTCCCTAGGTCAGGTATAGACAGCCATCGGATTTGTGACAAGTGGTTTCAGTTTAAGCTGGCGATCCGCCGCAAGCTCGACCCGGAAGACTTCAGGATTGCCTCAATGGCTTCCAGAGCGGCCAGGCCATCACCAATGGTCGACACTGGTTGGTAGCTAGGCTCGGTTGCCGCGCGGACGGCATCCTGGGCCATACCCGAAAAGTAGTGGGTCGGGTACAGACCTGCTGCATCCACCTCGACCGCAAGAAGGGAACGCATCGAGTCATAAAGCGGACTCACTCCGCCGACGAATTCTTCAAACAGACCGTTGCCGATGCGGATACGGCCCCGTTCAAAACTCAGATCGAGTTCAAAGACCAAGTGATCGCGGTTGGACGCGGTCTCCAGAAAGACTTCTGTTTCCCCTACCAAGAACCGGGCAGAAAGTTTGTCGCCCTTGACTTCAGCGCGTCCCCAGGTACAAACGGAACTCACTTCACCGCCGATCAAGAACCGCAGAATGTCGATGGTGTGCGTGCCATCCCAAAGCAGCACTTCCCCTGGTGTCCGGCCGCGTCCCATGAAGAGCTTGGCGTTGACCGAGAGTAGGCGTCCGTAGGTTTGCCTGCCTATGATTTCACGGACTCGGCTGTAGTCGCGGGCGTAGCGGCGTTCGTGATTGATCATTACCTTGGTGTTGCTTCGCGCGACCTGTCTGACCAGACGCCGGGCCTGGGCCAGGTCGGCTGTCAGGGGCTTCTCGCACACAACAACGGGCACACCGCACAGGCAAGCCATGGCTACTAGTTCGGCGTGACTCTCGGGTCCTGTCGCCACCACCAGGATTTCGGGCTTCACCGAGTCCAGCAGATTTTGGGGGCCCGAGAAATCGGTCGGCACAGACCAGCGCTGGGAAAACAACTTGCATCTTTCAGGCTCAAGATCCCATCCCCCGCCCAAAACCGTTCCGGGAACTTGCGAGAACGCTCCGGCATGGCTGGCAGGTTTTTCGCGTTTGGAATCGTCTTCCAGAAGAGAGGCGATCCGACCCAAGCCCACAAAAGCAACACGGACCGGCACTCAAACCACCTTAAAGGGCTTGGTCTTCTGAAGCAGCGCGCCAAACGTCCCCTTGGGCAAAACGTTCGTCGCGGTGATCAGTTCGCCCTTGAAGTAGTATCTCAGGTAGGGAATCTCGCGGTTGCCAAACGTTTCTTCCTTGAACTCCATGATGCTTTGGAAGTTCGGATGCCTGTTGTATTCGAGAACGAAGATCGCCGCCTTGTCGAGAAACTCGGGGAGAAAGGCGTCCATGAGGTGCCAATCCGGACACCAGTCTTGGGTCAGGATGACGACCACCTTCTCGGCCGCCGTTCGTACCTCTGCGGGAAACTCCCCTTGGTCAAGGGTACTCTGGATCATTTCATCGCTCAAAGTCAGGTAGGGCATGCAGACTCCTTGCCGGTGAAAATACCATGAAACCCCGTGACAGCCAAAGGGAGCCGCCTCAAGGCCCTACCCCAGCACTACCTCGACCCGATGGGTCTTGCCGTCGCCCGCCACGGGAATCACGTTTCCCTTGATGGGCTGGCCATCGACCTGCAGTGAGGCGACTCCTTTGGAGACTCCCTTGGGGTTGCTCACCTTGATCTGATAGGTGTCGCCACGGAAGTTCCGGGTGACATCAAATCCCGGCCACGCTTTGGGAATGCAGGGGTCGACCTTCAGCCCTTCAAAATCGGGCTGGATCCCGAAGATTCCTTGGCTGACGACGACAAAAGTCCAGGCGGCGGTTCCCGTCAGCCAGCTGTTCTTGGCCTCGCCGAAACAGGGCGCGTCCTTTCCAGCCGTCATCTGGGCGTAGACATAGGGTTCCGAACGGTAGGTCTCGATTTGCGTTTCTTTCGAGGAGGGACAGATCGAGTGGTAATATTCCAACGCGCGGTCGCCCTCACCCAACAAACACCACCCTAGGTGAATCCAGGTGTTGTTGTGGCTGAAGATCCCTGCATTCTCCTTAACCCCCGGCGGATACGAGGTCACTTCGCCGTACGCCTTATTGTAGGTGCTGTAGGCCGGCTGCTGAAGCACGACGCCGTTCTTGGTGTACAGGTGCTTGTGGACACTCTCCATGGCCTGCCGGGCCCGACCGTTTTCGACACCCGCACCGCCGAGCACGGCCCAGCCCTGACTCTCGATGAAGATTTTTCCCTCGGGGTTGGTCTTGGATCCGATGACCTTGCCCTCGGCATCGTAGGCTCGGGTGTACCATTCGCCATCCCAGGCTACGGTCTCGAGGGTGTTGAGCATCGTCGTTCTTTGGGCGTCGATCCGCTGGGCGTCGGAGGGACGCTTCAGGAACTGATACAGCTCGACCATCTGTCTTGCGGCATAGAGAAAAAGCCCCGCAATCATAACGGACTCGGCCTTGGAATCCTTCACGTCGCCAGCGGTCTGAAAACTTTCGTTGGGTTCGGTCGAGTGGCAGTTGAGGTTGAGGCAGTCGTTCCAGTCGGCGTGCCCGATCAGGGGGAGGCCGTGGGGACCGCGCTTCTTCATTGTGTAGGCGATCGAGGTTTCCAAGTGGTCGAGGAGGGTCTCCTTGTCGCTCTCGGACCGATACGTCTTGTCCGCGTAGCCGCAAGGTGCGTCCAGAATCGCCTTGTCTCCCGATTCCTTGATATAGCTGACCGTCGAGAGCACAAGCCAGAGGTGGTCGTCGTAGAAGTCACCGCCGATGTCAGCATTTCCTTTCTTGGTCAAGGGTTGGTACTGATGGTAGCAGGTGCCGTCGGACAGCTGAGTTGCTGCAATGTCAAGAATTCGGTCGCGGGCCCGGCCGTGGATCATGTGCACGAAGCCCAGGAGATCCTGGTTGGAGTCCCGAAAGCCCATGCCGCGGCCGATGCCTGTTTCGTACATCGAGGCCGAACGGCTCATGTTGAAGGTGGCCATGCACTGGTATTGGTTCCAAGTGTTGGCCATCCGGTTGGCGTGAGGATCGGGGCTAACCACCTGAAAGTTCCCAAGATTCTCGTCCCAATAGGCCTTCAGCCTTGCCAGAGCCGCGTCGACAACTCCTGTTGCCGAGTACTTCTTCATGACCGCCTGAGCCACTGTCTTGTTGATGACAAAAGGGGCCGTGAATTTCTCCCCGGAGAACTTCTCGAGATCGTGGTCGATGTAGGCCAAAAGGTAGGCGTAGCTGATCTCTTGGCCGGGGCTGAGCGTCAGGGTGACTTCGTGGCTTCCAATGGGGTTCCAGCCGAAGGCCAGGGAGTTTGAGGCCTTTCCCGCAAACGGCACTTTGGCTTCATGGAGCCCTTCGTGGATGCCCACGAACACGTCCCGGCTTGTGTCGAATCCCGTCACGGGGCCGGTACAACCAAAGAGGGTGTAGTGGTTGCGTCGTTCGCGATACTCGGTCTTGTGGTAGATGGCGCCGCCCTCGACTTCGACTTCGCCGATGGAATAGGTTCTCTGGTAGTTTGTCATGTCGTTCAAGGCTTCGTAGAAGCAGAACTCCTGGTAGGAGTAGATTTTAACGACCTTAGGAGCGTTGGAGGAATTCCTGACGGCCACTTTCCAGACTTCCAGATTCTCGCCCGGAGGGACAAACATGGTTTGGGTCACCATCAGACCGCCCTTCGAGCTGGAGATTACGCTGTAGCCCAGGCCGTGCCGGCATTCGTAGGAGTCGACCTTGGCCTTCACTGGCTTCCAACCCGGATTCCAGACAGATCCGGCGTCGTTGATGTAGAGGTAGCGTCCGCCCAAATCGTAGGGCACGTTGTTGTAACGGTACCGGGTCAGCCTGCGTAGTTTGGCATCCTTCCAAAAGGTGTAGCCTCCGGCCGTATTGGTGCAGAGGCCGAAGAATTCGTCCTGGCCCAGATAGTTCAGCCAAGGGAGCGGAGTGTCGGGTCTTGTAATGACGTATTCCCGGTTTTTGTCGTCGAAATGTCCGTAGGGGTTGGTTCCCGCCTTCTGGCTCATAAAGCCTCCATGAGGGCACCATGGTATGACGTAATCGTTTGCGCGTCAATCCAAACTCCAATGTTCCCGAGGCCTCTTCCTTTTTTTTGCGCCTTTTCACTATACTAGGGACAATGAAACCCCAAGTTGCTTTGATCACTCCCCAGGACGCGACAGGCGCCCCCCTCTACCTCCTCTCCTCCGGTCCCATGGAAGTTGTGCTTTCGGGATACGGCGCGGCCATCCGGTCGATCCGCATCCCCGATGCTCAAGGGCGCGTAGAAGAGGTGACCCAAGGATGGGACGACCCGGCCGATTGGAAGAAGAACGGCCCGTATTTCGGTGTGTCTGTTGGCCGCTTTGCCAACAGAATCGCCGGAGCGGCGTTCACCCTCGACGGACGGACCTACCCTTTGGCGGCCAACGACAACGGCAACCACCTCCATGGCGGCCTTTTGGGATTCCACCAGCAGATTTGGGCCTCCGAGCCGTTTGAAACAGAACTCGACGCCGGCGTTGCCTTCAAGCTTGTCAGCCCCGACGGCCAGGACGGCTATCCGGGGCGAGTGGAAGTCACGGCGCGGATCAGCCTCACCGACAGGCACGTCATCAAAGCCGTCTACGAAGCTGTGACCGACAAACCTACACCGCTGAATCTGACCAACCACACCTATTTCAACTTGGGCGGCCCCGAGCACGATTCCATCCTCGATCATCAGTTCTGGTCGGCGGCGGCCGAATGGCTTCCTGTGGGACCCGGCCTCATCCCGACAGGCGAGGTGCAGTCTGTGGCCGATACACCTTTCGATTTCCGGGTCCCTAAGCTGCTGGGCCGGGATTACGCCCGGGTGGAAGGCGGCTACGACCACTGTCTTGTGCTCGACGCCAAGAACAAGACGCACCCCTCCGTCAGAGAAGCCGCGCGGGCTTCGTTGCCTTCCAGGGGGAGAACGCTCAAGCTCTACACTGACCAGAGCGGATTTCAGCTCTACACGGGCAACTTTCTCGGAGGCGTCACGGGCCGCGGCGGACGCACCCTGAAGCCGACAGGCGCTTTCTGCCTGGAAAGCCAAAGGTTCCCCGATTCGGTGGGGCGAAGTGGTTGGTCACCGTCGGTGCTCAGGCCCGGCGAGACCTATCGCCATGAATTTCACTACGCCTTCGAGTTCTGACGGCCGTGACCTAAGGTCCTCGTATCCCGAAATGGTGCCTCGCTGACACAGGAACCAGGAGCCTTGCCACGCGGTCGACAGGGAAGGCTCCGCACCTCCTACAATTTATTGACAGCCAGAATTCGCGGGTTTACGCTGGTTCACAAGAGGTGCTCCATGTTGACCGATATCAGCCGCCTCCGGAATGTCGCCATCGTCGGCCACACCGGGACAGGAAAGACAACTCTGAACGAACAACTGCTGTTTCACGGCAAGGTCATACCCAAGGCCGAGAAGGTCGAAACGGGACGCACAGTGAGCGATCATACAGACGAGGAGATTCGCCGGGGAATCTCGATTCATACCTCCCTGGGACACATTTCCTGGCAAGACGCCAAGATCAATCTCCTGGACACGCCCGGGTCCGCCGACTTTGCGGGAGAAGTTATCGCGGCCTTTCGTGCCAGCGAAGCGGCTCTCATGGTCGTTGGCGCCCGTTCGGGCGTCCAGATTGAAACGCTGAAGCTCTGGCGGTACCTGGGCGACCACAACATGCCACGAATGGTCTTCATCAACAAGGTCGACAAGGCTTCCAGCGATTTCTGGTCGACCCTCGACGACCTGAAAGACAAATTCTCGGTTCCCTTCCTCCCTGTCACCATCCCTCTGGGCCACGATATGGACCATCGAGGCGTGATTAGCCTTCTGGACATGAAAGCCTACAAGTTCTCCGCCAACGGTACTCCTGAGGTGGCCTACGAGATTCCTTCCGAGTTTCTTGAAGAGGCCAAGCTTGCCCGAATCGCCCTGATCGAAGAGGCGGCCGAGGGCGACGAGGAACTGCTTGAAAAGTTCGCGGCCAACGACACTTTGGAAACCGAGGACATCAAGAAAGGACTCAGGGAAGGGCTTGAAAAGAACCAGTTCGTGCCGGTTTTCTGCGGTTCGGCGCTCCTGGGGTCGGGCTTGGTGCCCCTGCTCGATTTCATGGCCTGGGACGTTCCCAGCCCGTTCAAAATTATCGAGCCCTGCGTAACGGGGGAGAAAGAGCGGCTGATCAGCCATGAGGGCCGATTCTCGGGCCTCATCTTCAAGACCACCATTGATCAGTTTGCCGGTCGGCTGAGCTACGTCAAAGTGGTGACAGGAAAGCTTGTCCACAATACAGAATCCTATGTGCCGCGCCTCAACAAATCGATCAAAGTCGGTAAGCTGTTTTTGGCCGTCGGAAAGAAGCTCATCGAAACCGACGAGCTCGACGCGGGCGACGTCGGCATTATTGCCAAGACCGACGACCTGAGGACCAACGACACTCTGTGTCCCTCCGACGACGTCATTCACTATCTGCCCTTGGAGCTGCCGCGGCCCGTCCATTCGACGACGATCTCCGCCAAGATTCAAAAGGACGAAGACAAGCTCGCGCAAATCTTGGTCAGGGAGGCCGAACAGGACCCTACGTTTGCCGTGGGTTACCACCACGACACCAAAGAGACAATCCTGTCGGCCCTTGGCGAATTGCAGCTCTCCATCCTGCTGGACAAGTTGCGCGACGCCAAAATCGAGTTCGTGACCAAACCGCCAAGAATCAGCTACCGCGAAACCATCACAAGGCCCGGGGAAGCCGAGTACACCCACAAAAAACAGACAGGTGGACACGGGCAGTACGCCAAGGTTCTGATGGATTTCCGTCCGTTGGCGCGAGGCGAGGGTTTCCAATTTGGGAGCACGCTCAAGGGCCAGGGAATCTCCAAAGGCTACTTTGTGGCGATTGAAAAAGGCGTCCAAGAAGCCATGGCCGACGGCTTTCTCGCCGGCTACCCCATGGTCGACGTCGCCGCGAACATCCAGGACGGTAAAGAACACCCCGTCGACAGCTCTGAGTTGGCCTTTAAGCTGGCGGCCCGCGGGGCTTTCCGGGAGGCGCTCGCCCAGGCGCACCCCATCCTTCTCGAACCCGTCATGAACCTTTCGGTCTACATCGAGGAAAAGTACCTGGGAGATATTCTGGCCGACCTCTCCAGCCGCCGGGGAAAAGTTTCTGGTCAAGAAGCCTACGGGAAGGACATCATTGTGGTCAAAGCCCAGGTTCCTCAGGCCGAGATTCAGCAGTATGCTCTTCAGCTCAAGGCGTTGACCAGCAGTACCGGTGCCTTTGAAGCCGATTTCGACCACTACAGTCCTTTGGGTTCGAAGGAAACCGAAGCGCTGGCCAAAGAGTACCAGGAACACCGCAAGGAAGGCCTTCACGAATAAAGAGGCCGATCGCATTTTTTCCGAAATCGACAGTCTGTACTCCGACGGCCTGATTCAGGGCCGCGAAGGCGTCATCGGTTGCCTGGTCCTCGGCCCAACAAGACGGGTTTTCGCGCAGCGGCGTTCGCTGGAGCGTCGGCTGTTTCCTGGTTGCTGGGATTTGGTGGGCGGACACATTGAACCCGGTGAGTCTCCCAGACAGGCCTTAGTGCGGGAACTTGAAGAGGAAACCGGCTGGACGGTCGACAGAGTTCTGGGGCTGCGGAGAGTCGTGGACTGGGAGAGTCGAGACTCAGACGGCAAGGTGGTTCTCAAACGGGAATTTGTGGTCGCCGTGACCGTCAGCGGTCCATGGGAAGAGCCCCGTCTGGAAGAGAGCAAAGTGTCTGAAGCGCGGTGGTTCAGTCTTGATAACGTCGAGATGCTGAACGAGAACCGCCCCGGCACCGACACTTACGTCTACGACTTGGTTCTAGAGGAACTGCACCGGCCCTAGTTTCCCCGGGCGTCCACGTCGAGGTACTCGTAGGTTTCCGAAACATTCTTGTACGCCGGACGGATGATTTTGCCGCCCGAGACGATCTCCTCGATGCGGTGCGCCGTCCAGCCGGCCACCCGCGCCATGGCGAAGATCGGTGTGTAAAGTTCCCTGGGAATGTTGAGCATCTCGTAGACAAAACCTGAGTAAAGGTCGACGTTCGCGCAGATCGCTTTCGAAGAACCTTTGACTTGCAGCATGACTTCAGGGGTCAGCTTTTCGATGTTCTCGTAGAGCTCAAAGTTCTTCATCAACCCCTTCTGCGCGGCCAATTCCCTGGCCTTGTCGCGAAGGAGTTCAGCGCGTGGATCGGAGAGGGTGTAAACGGCGTGCCCCATGCCGTAGATGAGGCCTTGACGGTCGAAGGCGTCCTTTCGGACGATTTTGGCCAAGTAGTCGCCCAGGGCATCCGGCTCGTCCCATTGCGGACAGTTGGCCTTGATGTCGTCGATCATTTTCATGACCTTGATGTTGGCTCCGCCGTGTTTGATGCCTTTCAGCGAACCGATTGACGACGCCAGGGCACTGTAGGTGTCGGTGCCCGCCGACGACACCAAACGGATGGCAAAGGTCGAGTTGTTGCCGCCGCCGTGTTCGGCGTGGAGAACCAGGGCCAGGTCAAGGATTTCAGCCTCAAGCGGAGTGAACCCATTGTCGTCCCTGACCATGTACAGAAAGTTCTCGGCCGTGCTGAGTCCCGGCTGGGGGTGATGGATAAGGAGACTCTTCTTGTCGTAGTAGTGCCGTTTGGCCTGATAGCTGTAGGCAATATAACTGGGAAAACGGCTGATCATCTCAACGCTCTGCCGAAGAATATTCTTGATCGAATAATCCTCGGGGTTGGGGTCAAAGCTGTAGGTGAACAGAACGGCCCGTGAAAGCTGATTCATGATGTCGGGACTGGGGAACCGAAGGATCACGTCTTCGACAAAGCCTCCGGGGAGAGTGCGCAGATTGCCGAGAAAGGCGGAAAAGTCCTCGAGCTCGGGTTTTTTGGGGAGGGTTCCAAAGAGCAGCAAAAAAGCGGTCTCCTCGAAGCCGAAACGTTTGTCTTTCTGAAAACCTGAAACCAAATCTTTGACGTCGTAACCCCGGTAACGCAGACGGCCAAAGGCGTCGGCCTTTTCTCCTTCGTCGATCACATAACCGTGGACTTCGCCGATTTCGGTCAAACCCACGACGACACCGGAACCGTCGGAGTTTCGCAGACCGCGTTTGACGTTGAACTTCTCGAAATAGGTCTGGTCAAAGAGATTGTTTCTCTCGGCGACAACAGAGTAGCGTTCAAGAAACTCGGATTCCAGCTGTTGAAGGGTTTTGGTCTTGTTCATGGCGACTTCCTCTTGCGGAACTGCAGTTCAAGGATGGGCCGCTGTTCCAAGAGCCCCCGACGTTCAAAACGAGTAGAAGGCCGCCAGGTGACTCCCTCGGCCCATTGGTCAAAGCTGTTTTCAAAGACCGGGAGAGACTCCAAAGCAGCAAGAACCTCTTCGGCGTATTCTTCCCAGTCGGTCGCAAAATAGAACACGCCGCCTGGTTTCAGAACCCTTCCAAGCGCCTTCAAAAATGAACCCTGAAGAAGCCTGCGCTTATGGTGCCGTTTCTTGGGCCAAGGATCGGGAAAGAACACGTGAAAGGCGTCGACCGAATCGTCGGCGAGAGAGGCGACGACCTCCACGGCGTCGTGCCTCAGCACCCGCAGATTGGTGAGCCCTTCCCTCTTGATCGCCGCCAGAAGGTGGCCGATGCCGGGGGGATGGACTTCGACACCCAAGAATCCTGTTTCCGGGAAGGCCTTGGCAATCTCTATGGTCGCGTCGCCGTTTCCAAACCCGATCTCGATGACCAAGCGTTCCTTTTGGGGAAACAACGCCTTCAAGTCGAGTGCCGGGGGAAAAGAGACTCCGTACAGCGGGTAGAGGTCCTCAAGGGCGTGTTTCTGGCCGGGAGTCAGTCGGGCGGCGCGAATGACATACGATTTTACCGTCCGAGGGAACTCTTCCATGCCCCCATCTTAGTGAAATCACACGAACACCGCAATGACAAGAATCAGCGTTTTTCGGCGGTTTCGATACCAAGATACGCATGAATGTCAGAAACGGAGCCCATTTGAACCAGCTTTTCTGCATGGACCTGGCATTCGCGAAGACTCAGGCCCTCGATGAAGCTCTGGACCTGGGGTAGAAGCTTGGGACTGATACTGAGTTTGCGGATTCCGGCTCCAAGCAAGAAAGGAATCATTTGAACGTCGGCGGCAATCTCGCCGCAGATGCTGATCGGTGTGTCATGGTTGACCGCTGAACGGACGACCCTTTGAAGTGTGCGGTAGACTGCGGGATGATGGGCCGTGTAAAGGTTGGAAACCGCCTCGTTGGTGCGGTCGACACCCAGAAGATACTGGACCAGATCGTTGGTCCCGACGCACAAAAAGTCCGCCTCCTGCGCCAACTCGGAGGAAACCTCGCACGCCGAGGGTAGTTCGATCATCGCCCCGATTTTGGGTGTGTTGTTGTGGGCGACCCCAGCCGCGGCGAGTTGGCGGATGCAATCTTCCACGTGGCCCTTGGCCTCCCTGAAATCGTCGAGGCTCGAAATCAGCGGGAACAAAATACGCAGTTCGTGACCGTGCCCGGCCCTCAGCATGGCGCGAAGCTGGTCATGAAAGATGGCGATGTTTCGCAAGCTGAACCGGATGGCCCGAAGTCCGAGAAACGGGTTCGATTCCGAACTTTGCGGCATGTAGCTCAAAACCTTGTCGCCGCCGATGTCGAGGGTCCGCAGAACGACTTCCTGCCCCTTCATTTCTGTCAGGAGCTTCCGGTAGACCGTGTGCTGTTCTTCCTCGGTGGGGAAATCGTTGCGGATAATGAAGGGGAACTCACTCCTGTAAAGCCCTACCCCCTCGGCTTTGTAGCGCTTGGCGGCAGTCAGGTCCGAAAGAAGGTTTACATTCGCCAACAACTTAACGGCCTGGCCGTCGCTGGTGAGGGTTTTGTCCTTGACCGACTTCGGATCGACCTGTCCGCTCCGGTCCGAACCGGCGAGCAGGCGAAACTGTGCTACCACGGAAGGGGGCGGATTGATGTGAACGGTACCCGAGGGACCGTCCAGGATCAGAAAGTCCCCTTCCCGTATGGTGAACAGGTCGCGGTTGTCAGTGAAAAGCACGGGAATTTCAAGGCTCTTGGCCAGAATGGAAACGTGGGCCGACGCGCCCGCCGCAAAGAGGAGGACGCCCTCGGCGTGCTGAGCCGCGATTTTGACAAGTTCCGAGGGCAACAGTTCCTCAGCGACGACGATCTGCCCGGCGTAGTCACCCTCGGGATGGTCGGTCTTGCGCAGATTGCGCAAAAGCCGGTGGCCTAGGTCTTTGACATCCTGCACCTTTTCTTTCAGCAGAGCGCTGGGGCTTCGGCCGAGAATCTCGACGTACTGGTTGACGACCTGAACGATGGCAGCTGCCGCAGGGGTTCCGGCGGCAACAAGGCCCTCCATTGTCCCCGAAAAACTCTCGTCCTTGAGCATCAGAACATGGGTGCTGAAAATGAGGCTCGCCACGTCGCTCAAGGTGCGTTCGGTCTCCTTCTGAAGGGTCTCGACTTGCTCAAGAGAGCGTTTGAGCGCCAACTGGAAACTGGTCTTTCCCTCGTGATAGCTAATGTCCGGCGACAGAACAAGGTAGGGGTTTCCAGGTCCATCGCCCAACTGCACCGCGTTGCCGCGGGCAACGCCGTCTCCCGAAGAGCGCCCCTGTATCCGTTCGAGCCTGGGAGGGGAAGGTTCAGAGGACGCCGCGCGCGGTTCTGCCGGTTGGCCCACGTCAAACAGCATCTGGGCGTCGCCAAGGGCCGTTCCCAAAGTCGAGGCCAGGTCGCGCAGGTGGTTCACTTGGGCGTCTGAGAAACCGCCGCCCTGCCGGTTGTGCAGGGCCAGAACGCCCAGCGGTGTGGGCCCCTTCAGGATGGGCAAAGCCAAGAACGAAGGAAAAGGCGTCTCGTCGATCAAGGCAAAGGTTTTGAAATAGGAATTTTCTGCTGGCTGCGTTTCAAGGACGACACGCTTTTCCCGCAGGGCCAAACCGACAAGGCCTTCGCTGAGTTCGAGGCTGATCTGTCCGACGGCCTTGGGGTTGAGGCCGACGGTCGCGCGCAGGGTCAGGCGTTGCGACGCATTGTCGTACAGGAACAGGGAACACGCGTCGGCCCGCACGAGTTTGGCCAAACGAGCGACGGCCTCTTGTAGGAATTCCTGCACTCCCGAGGACCGATGGAGGATATCTGCGAACTCCGAACTTTGGGTCACCATGCTTCCTCGCCTGTTCTAAAGTAGCCGGGAAAGACGCTCCCGAATAAAAGCTGACTTCTCTGCCAATCCGACCATCAGGGTCTCGAGCACCAGAACATTGGGCTTGGAAGGCAGGCTTCTGACCTTGCCTCCCGACTCCTTCAGCAGACGCATCGCCTTCTCAAAGGGAAAGTCCAGCATTCGGCCGAACTCCACCGTGCAAACACCGGCCCTCTCTCGCAGGCTCTTGATCCTTAGCTTTCGGCAAAGGATCTGAATCTCCGAAAGCGACAGCAAACTGTGAACCTCGTCGGGCAAAGGACCGAACCTGTCATGGACCTCGGCGTGGACACGCTCCAAGTCATCATCGGTCAAAACAGAGGCGATCTTCTTGTAAACATCCATCTTGTCTGTAGGATCAGCAATGTAAGTATCAGGGATGAATCCGGAATAGTCCAGTTCGAGAAAAACCTCCTCGGGCTCGTCGCGTTTCTCTCCCATCTTCTCGGCAACGGCTTCTTCAAGCAATTTGAGGTACATCTCGAACCCGACAGACAGAATGTCACCCGACTGCTCGGCGCCGAGAAGATTTCCGGCACCGCGGACTTCCAAGTCTTTCATCGCGATTTTGAAACCAGCACCGAGTTCTGTGAAATCGCTGATGACCTGAAGGCGCTTGATCGCGAGCTCGGTCAAAGCCCGACCCTCAGGGTAGAGGAGGTAGGCGTAGGCCAGTTTTCCCGAGCGACCCACCCTCCCCCGAAGCTGGTACAACTGGCTGATGCCGTAGACGTCGGCCCGGTCGATGACGATGGTGTTCACGTTCGGAATGTCGATTCCATTCTCAACAATGGTTGTCGAAACCAGCACGTGAAAATTGCCGTGGACAAAATCGTGCATGACTTCTTCAAGCTGCCGGGGATCCATTTGCCCGTGCGCGGTGCGGATCAGGAGTTCCGGAAGCAGCCCTTGAAGGTAGAGCTGGGTGGACTCAAGGGTCTCGACCCGGTTGTGGAGGAAAAAGACCTGGCCTCCCCGTTCGACTTCGCGCCGGATGGCCTTCACCACGGTTTCGTCCCGGAACTCCTGAACGAAGGTTTCAATCGGCTGGCGGTTGGTAGGGGCGGTCCTCAAGACAGACATATCACGGATCTTGAGAAGGCTCATGTGCAGTGTCCGAGGAATCGGAGTAGCGCTCATGGCCAGGCAGTCGATGCTGGCCTTCAGTTCTTTCAGCCGCTCCTTGTCTTTCACACCGAACCGCTGCTCCTCGTCAACAACCAAAAGGCCCAAGTTCTTGTACAGGACATCTTTTTGGAGAAGCCTGTGCGTTCCGATCAGGATGTCGACTTCACCGGCGGCGAGCCTAGCCAGCGTCTTCTTCTGCTCGGCCTTGGGAACGAAACGGCTCATCATGGCGATCCGGACGGGAAAGCGCTTGAACCTCTCGGTGAAGGTCTCAAAGTGCTGTTCCGCCAGGATGGTGGTGGGAGCCAGGAACGCCACCTGCTTTCCGCCGACCGCGGCTTTGAACGCGGCGCGCATCGAGACCTCAGTCTTGCCGTAGCCAACGTCCCCGCACAATAGGCGGTCCATGGGGCGGGGACTCTCCATGTCGGCCTTGATCTGTTGGGTAGCGGTTAGCTGGTCTTCGGTTTCCTGCCAGGGAAACGAGGCTTCGAAGCTGAGCTGCCAGTCGGTGTCCTTGGGAAACTGATACCCCTGGGCATTCTGTCTTTTGGCGTAGAGGAGGATGAGGCGGTCGGCCAAGTCTTCCACGCTCTTCTTGGCGTTGGCTTTCTTCTTCTCCCAGCTCTTGCCCCCAAGCAGGTCGAGCCTGGGTTCGCGGCCCTCGCTCCCGATATAGCGCTGGATCAGGTTAACCTGTTCGATAGGAAGGAAGATCACCTCGGCGTCGGCGTACTCGACCTTGATGTAATCCCTCTCGTTTCCCCCGGCCTTGATCCTCTCGATTCCTTGGAACTGGCCGATTCCGTAGTTCACGTGCACGACGTAGTCTTGAGGCGAAAGGTCGACAAAACTTTCGATCACCTCGCTGTTGGTCTTTTTCAGACTGGCCGGGGCCCGCTTGCGCCGCCCGAAGATCTCGTTTTCGCCGATAGCGGCAATCTTCTGGCGAGGCAGGGAGAATCCGGCGCTGATGCCCTGGGGAATGATGGTGACCTCGTGGTCCTTGAGCAGGAACTCGATGCGTTGCGCTTGACTCTGACTTTCGGCGAACACGAAGACCTTGTAGCGGTTAGCCAGCAAGGTGCCGATCTCTTCCTGGAGGAAGGGCACGTTGCCGAAGAAACTGCGGGGCGGCTCGCTGTCGATCTTGTGGCGTTTCACTCCGGTGCCCTCGTCGTGCAGGCTGCGGAACCACACTGAGCGCGCATCGATCACCTCAAGGTCTTTGGGAGAAAAAAAGACTTCAGCGGGTGGAGGAAGGTGGAGGCCCATGGCCTGCGACTGTTTAAACAGCTCCGCCCACTCCTTCTTGAGGGTGCCTTCCAGGCTTTCCGAATGGTCCCTGTCCAAGAACAGAAAAGGAACTCCGGGCTCGGCCCAATCCCACAGGCCGGTCTTGGCAGGCCACGCCAACGGGTAGTACAGCTCGACGCCCCGCAGGTCGCCGGTGAGGGCCAGACTCTCCAGAACTGACTCTGAGCCGTCCATCCCCAGCCTCTGAAGGTGGCCTTCCAGGCAAGTCCTATGTTCCTGGGTCCAAATCAGTTCACGGGCGGGGTAGACCGTCAGTTCTTTGAGGGCCTTTGTCGAAGCCTGAGTAAGCGGATTGAAACGCTTAATCTCGTCGATCGTGTCAAAATCAAAGACCACCCGGACAGCGTCGTCGTCGCCCTGAAGGTACAAATCCAGAACCTCGCCCCTCAAGGCAAACTCCCCGGGAACCGATACCCGCGGGACCCGGCCGTACCCCAATCGCGTTAGCTGATCGGCGACCTTGGCCACGTGGAGCGTGTTGCCGATCTTCCAGGTCTTCAATTCCGCTTTGAAGTCAGTCTTGGGCAAAACAGGGAAAAGCAGACTTCTGAGGCTGACCAGGACAATCTTGGCTTGCCCCGAGACTAGTCGTGAAAGGACGCGCGACCTTTGGCCAAAGACCTGGGCGGGGGCGCTGATTCCCTGATAAAGAAGGGGCCCCCACCAAGGGAAGAGATCGACTTCGAGACCCAGCGACTCCAGGTCGTGGGCAAAGGCCGTCGCCTCGGCGTCGGTGGGGGCTACGACGAAGACGGGTCCCGGAGAACTGGCGGCAAGGGCCTGAACGAGCAGGGCTTGAAAGAAGCCTTGCGAGCCTTCGACTTCCACCGGCAGCCGGCGCGACCGGAAGTCGTCGAGGAGCGCCTGGAAAGAGGCATCCTTCTTCAGGGCTTGGGAAATTTCATTCACCAGTAAGGTAATCATCGAATATTCCGACAATGAAGCGAGAGTCTCGGGAGGATGGAATTGGTGAAATTAGTCGTCATGAGCGCCCTGTTGTTGATGGTTGGTGTCTGGGGACAGGCGCAGTCCGTCACCCCCTCTGTGCAGTTCAAACTTAGCTACTACAACAAAGAGATCTACACCAACGACCCCGACCAGCCCATTCTGCTTCAAGTCGGCCTGAGGAATCAAGGGACCGCGCCGGTGTGGTTCAGTTTGCCCAGCCAGCCCGTTTTTCAACTGGCGCTGACCGTGTTGCCCGCAGGACGAACAGGACTGGCGCTTGCGCCCGCCGACGTGTTCAACGAGAACCGGTTCAACAACCAGCCGGTGTTTTTCCGCGACGTGAGCATTCTGCCGGGCGAGGAATTCAACTACACGGTCAACCTACGTGATTTTGTCGCGCTGTCGGACCCCGGGGTCTACACGGTTCAGGGCACCTTCTACCCGTCCCTTCTTCCTGAGTTTCAGGGAGCACGGGGACAGACACTTCGAGCGTCGATGAAGCAGGCCCCGCCCCAGGCCGTCGATGACACCATGATGAAGTCCAACGTCTTGACCCTGACGGTCCGCCCTGCCCTTCCCGCGGGTTCGGCGACAACGCTTCAGAGCAGCTTGGACCACGTGACCCAGGACTACCTCAAGCGCGAGGCCCTGGCACCCGACGCTGTGGTCGCCTACCTTTTGGGCGCCCGCCAGAACCAAGAACAGGCCAAGTTCTTCCTCTATCTCAATACCGAAGCACTTTACAAGAGAGCGCCCCAATTTCGACGAACCTTCCTAGCGGCCGGCGAAGAGGACCGCCAGCGCATTCTGGCGCAGTTTCAAGACGAACTGTGGCGGAGGGAAGAAACGCTGGCCAAGGTCCCCAGCGCCTTCACCATCTTGAGCACCTCCTACACCGCGCGTGAAGCCACAGTGATCGCCCAGCTTAAATTCGACGCCGGAGACTATCTGGAAACCCGGGAGTACAAGTACGCGTTGCAGAAAAACGCCGGCTACTGGGAAATTTACGACTACCAGGTCCGCAATCTGGGGACCGAAAGGAAGGGCCGCCGATGATCCTGATGCTTGTCAAGGACGACAACTCATGTGCCGCCGAATTGAGCCGCTGGCTGGCCCCCTACGGCATCAGCGTGGTGTCGTACAGGAATCCTCTCAAGGCCCTCGACAATCTTGAGGAGACCCAGCCCGCGATCATCCTCTACGATCTCCAGGATTTTCCGCGGCATTGGAAGATTCTTGTGAAGTATCTGAGGGAAGAACACACAAAGAATGAAGTTGTCTTTCTGCTGGTCAGTCACGGCCCCGCTCCCTTGGAGGAAGCGAACAAGGCTCTGTATCTGGGAGTGAACGGAATTCTCCAGGACACCGGCAGCACCGAAAACCTCGCCCGCAACATCCGTGAAGTCTTTCTGCGCTACGGAACCTTCGAAGTGGAAACCGACGACCGAACCGAGAAGGCCGCACACGAAGTTCCCTTGCCGTTTCTGTTCCGCCACCCACGCGGCAAGCACTTGGTTACCGGCACCATGGTTCGCTATGACGGGAACCGGGGGACGTTCAAACCCGACTTTGCCCACGAGGTCGCCGACCTTTCTGAAGGAGAGGTCCTTGCGGGAGGCTCGTTGAGACTCGCCGAGACTCTGGTCACCCTCGACGCGACCATTGTGAAGAATAACGGCCAGCTGCAGCTGAGCGTCCGGGCCATGGAGGCCGAAACACGATGAACAAGTTCTTTCTCTTCACCTTTTTGCTGGTTCTGGCGCTGGGAAACGCGTTTGGCCAGGAAAGCCATCAGGTTCAGCCCAACCAGACGCTTTACTCCATCGCGCGGATGTATAATGTATCCATCGACCAGCTAAAATCGTGGAACAACCTCGACACCGCGTCGATTCGGGTCGGGCAAACCCTTGTCGTGAAACCTGCAGTTGCCTCTGGAACCATCAATCCAGGACTCAACCCCTTCTTGTACACGATCAGGTCAGGCGATTCCCTCTCCAACCTTTCGATGAAGTTTGACACTCCTGTCGACACCCTGCGGCAAATCAACGCGCTCGACGGCGACCAAGGGCTCTATGTTGGACAACGTCTTTACATCCGCCGGCCTGTCGGCGTGACCTTCTACACCGTCCAACCCAGCGACTCATTGAACCACATAGCGGCTCTGTTCGACATCAGTCCGAACGACCTAAAGGCCATCAACCAACTCCCGAGCACGTCGTTGACGCCTGGGAAGACTTTGAGGGTCTTCAAGCCGTCCGAGGTCCCTTTAAACCATACGGTCGCGGCCACAGACACACCGGCCGGCATAGCGGCGCTCTACGGACTCACGGTTGCGGACCTCCAGAGGCTCAACGGTGCCGATGCGACCAATCTGCGCGTCGGTCAGACCCTGAGGCTGAAACCCTACGCGAGCGCCTCGCAAACCCTCCTCCAAGACCCCGCCAATGAGAAAAAACTCGGACAGAAAGCCGCCCAGGCGCCTGTGGACTTTCCTGACGCTCCGGCTTCCGGAGCCGGGGGAGACCGAACGTACACAGTTCAGAGGGGCGACACCATGCTCAAGATCACCCGGACTCAAGGGGTTAGAATGGAGGATCTTCTGAGCTGGAACAGCCTTGCAGCAGACTCAGTGCTCAAAGTCGGCCAAGTTCTCAGGCTGGGAAGCGCGACCCCGGTCGCCCTAGTGACCAACGCTCCTCTTCCTAAGGCGCAAGCCGCCGTCTCGTTTCCTGCAGCCGCGCCCGCGGGCCTCAGCGATTTGCCGGCGTTTCGTGACGAAGACCAGGCAAAGATCCGTTGGGACAGCTACGTGGTCCTCGATAAATCCATTCCCGTGTTCGAATGGAACAACGACTACTACTACTGGACCCATCCCGGCGAAGTCTCCCAACCCAACCGGGGCTACTTCGAGAGCAGCTGGCCCTCTCCTCTTGACGCCTACCAGAAGGCCAAGGCCCTTATGACGCAGTTTGACAGGCTGATCGACCAGAAAGGCCCTCTTTCGACAATTCTCAAGGGCTACACCTTTGTGATCGACCCTGGGCATGGCGGCCTCGACCCCGGCGCCATCGTTAAGAGCCTCGACGACACCGGAAAAGACGCCTACCTCACCGAGCACGAGTACGTCTATGACATCAGCCTGCGGGTCTACGCGTTGCTCAAGCGTCATGGCGCCGATGTGCAACTCACGGTGCTGGCACCCAACCACCTGATTCGTGATACTCAGCCGGCCAACAACACGCTGATCAACGAAAAAAACCAGGTCTATAACGATGCCAGCTTGAATCAGAGCGACGACAAGGACGCATGGCCCAACGGCACGCAGAAGGGCTTGGAAAAGCGAATCCTCATCGCCGACAAAACCTTCAAGACCGTGAGTCCCGGTCGCAGGGTGTTTATCAGTCTGCATGCTGACAGCAATCCCTTTTCGTCCTACGGCTCCGGTGTCTACGCCCTAGAGACCAAAGAAGGTTCTGTGGACAACCGCAGCCTGTCGTTTGCCCAGAAGCTTGTCCCCTACCTGGGGAGCGACGCGTACGCACGGACGCAGAATCTCGCCGTACTGCGTGGCAACGACGCCGACTACAAAGTCCTGGTTGAGGTTCACAACCTGGCCAGCGAAGAACAGAGCCACGCCATGCGCGCCGGTAGCTCGCGGCAGCTGAGCGCCCAGAAGATCGTCCGCGGTGTGCTCGAGGCGTTCCGCCAATAGAAAAGGAACTTGACACTTCGACCTGGAATCTATAGAGTCATCAGCGTCCTTCCCCTGTAGCTCAGTCGGTAGAGCATCGGACTGTTAATCCGAGTGTCGTTGGTTCGAGTCCAACCGGGGGAGCTAG
>CAYYUZ010000030.1:21099-33052 GCA_964475005.1 uncultured Spirochaetales bacterium | reverse complement strand
CCAACGCCTCTTTGGTCAGTTCCACAAGCGCTTGGGGAACAAGGTGAGCCGCTACTGAAATGACCCCGTCGCCGCCCAAGGCAAGAAGAGGAAACAGAAGGTTGTCGTCGCCGGAGAGCACCGTAAACCCCTTCGGACGCCGGGCCAGAACATCCATCATCTGCCCAAGATCGCCCGAAGCCTCTTTGACGCCGACGATGTTCTTGTGCGCAGCCAGCCGCATCAATGTGTCAGTTTCAAGGTTCTTAGCCGTGCGTCCGGCAATGTTGTACACAATAAGCGGGAGGTCGATCTGGTCGGCGAGAGCCAGAAAGTGGCGGTACAGGCCTTCCTGGTTGGGCTTGTTGTAGTAGGGAACGACCTGGAGAGTCGCCGAAGCGCCAAGGTCTCGCGCCTTCTTGGTCAGATGCAACGCCTCGTCCGTCGAATTTGACCCGGTTCCCGCAATCACGGGCACGCGTCCGGCTGTCCAGCGGACAACCTTTCCCACGACGTCCATGTGCTCTTCGTGACTGAGGGTTGGGCTCTCGCCCGTGGTCCCCATGGGAACCAAGCCAGCCACCCCGGCACCAATTTGCTGTTCCACGAGTTTCTGAAGCGAGGCCTCATCGACGGCTCCCCGTTCGTTGAACGGGGTCACGAGCGCGGTATAAACACCTTGGTAGGCCATGGCTTCTCTCCTTACCGGTCCAAACCGGCAAAATACTGTCTTGCAAATTCTTCAACGTCGACAAATCCGGCCTGAGGGCGCGCGGCCAGCCATTCGGCCGCCAAGACAGCTCCCAGCGCCAGCCCTGTTCGGTTCCTGACGGTGTGCTTGATCTCGATGCTGTCGGCGGCCGAATCGAGCATGACTTGATGGATTCCGGGAACCCAGCCGCCGCGAACGGATGCCACGTGAAGTTCCTCATCACGGATCGCCCTGTCGATGCGGCCCGTGTTGATCTCGGTCTTTCGGGGAAGGTTGCGCAGAATGCGTTCGCCCAGCGTGAGCGCGGTACCCGAAGGGGAGTCCTTTTTGAGGCGGTGATGCCATTCGGTGACCATAATGTCGTACTCGGGAAGGTCGGCGATCATGGCCGCCGATTTTTCCACAAGCTGAAAGAACAAGTGGGCGCCCAGGCTGAAGTTGTTACCGTGGATAAGCGCGGCTTGATAACCCTCCACCACGACACGAGCTTCTTTCTTCTTGTCCTCCCAGCCCGTAGTGCCGACGACGGCCGGAATCCCCGCCGCCGCGTAGGTCCTCACGTGGTCGAGAACGCTTTCAGGTAACGAGAACTCGATGACGGCCTGACTTGAACGCAGAATTTCCGAGGAGAGTTCGGTGGAGTCACCCACGCCGGGAACTCGATCAATCCGGGCGCTGACCTGATGGCCGCGGGCCGTGAGGACTGTTTCGACTTCGTGGCCCATACGACCGTATCCAACAATGAGGACGTTCATGGCCGCCATTCTAGAGTAGAAACTCCACTGCCGCAAGCGCTGGCCCGACAGGAAAACCTGGTGTATTCTGAGGAACTCCGGAGGAATTCATGAACAAAGCGTTTCTCACTGGGCTGCTGGTTCTGGTCGGTGCGGCCAGCTTGGCGGCCGACCCGTCCCAGGCCGTTGGCTACTGGAAGAGCATCAGCGACGTCAAAGGAGAGGTAGGCAAGGTCACGGCCCTGTGGAAACTCTCGTTGGACCCCCAGGGCCAGCTCCAAGGCGTGATTGTATGGACCCCGGGAAAACCCGCTGATGAGAAGTACTTCAGCAAGAAAGCCGAGTACAACGGACTCCCCGTCAGAGGGACGGTCTGGATGAAGGGCCTCAAGAAGAACAGCGACGGCTGGTCGGGCGGTACCATCGTCGACATTCAGGACGCCAAGGCTGACGTCTACGGGTGCGACGTCAAGGTCACCGATGGAGGAAAGAAGCTGGCCATGCGAGGCTACCTTGGAATCGCCCTGCTCGGCCGAACCCAGGTCTGGGAAGCGGCCAGCGACGACGAAGCCAAAAAGCTGATCGGCGGCTGAGTTCAGCGCCGGGCCTTTTCAACTTACGCGACATCCTTGGGTATTGACGATTTGCCGGTTTGCTACTATTCTAAACCCGATCAAGTCGCTTGACATAGGAGAAATCATGAAAGCCAAGAGCGTTCTCGAGACCATCGGCAATACACCCCACGTTCGTATCAACCGCCTTTTCGGAGACCGTCACGAGGTCTGGATCAAACTCGAAAAACAGAATCCCGGTGGAAGCATCAAGGACCGCATCGCGCTTTCCATGATCGAGGATGCCGAGAAGAAGGGTCTGCTGAAGGCCGGTACAACCATCATCGAACCGACCTCTGGAAACACCGGCATCGGCTTAGCGCTGGTCGCCGCGGTCAAAGGGTACAAGCTCATCCTAGTGATGCCCGAGTCGATGTCGATCGAACGCCGTCGTCTGATGGCCGCCTACGGGGCGACGTTTGACCTGACCCCCAGGGAAAAGGGCATGAAGGGAGCGATTGCTCGCGCCGTCGAGTTGCACCAGGAGATCACCAATTCCTGGATTCCCCAGCAATTTGAAAACCCGTCGAACGTCGAGGTGCATCAACGGACCACCGCCCAGGAGATCCTGAAGGATTTTCCCGAAGGCTTCGATGTCTTGATCACGGGCGTTGGTACAGGGGGGCACATCACCGGCGTGGCCGAAATCCTCAAACCGAAGTTTCCCAAGCTCAAGGTCTACGCGGTCGAGCCGGCGGCTAGCCCTGTCATCTCTGGCGGTCAACCCAGCCCGCATCCAATTCAGGGCATCGGCGCCGGCTTCATTCCGGCCAACCTGCACAAAGAAATCCTTGACGGGGTGATCACGGTGACCAAGGAAGAGGCCTTCGAGTATACGGTCCGAGCAGCCAAAGAGGAAGGGCTTTTTGTCGGCGTGTCGACGGGAGCCTCGTTGGCGGCCGTGGCGAAAAAACTCCCCGACCTCCCGGCCGGGGCCAAGGTCCTGACCTTCAACTATGACACGGGCGAGCGCTACCTCAGCATCGACGGGCTCTTCGTCTAGGGCTTGACAACGGGAAACTCGAGAAGTCCCTCCCAACCTCCGTTCTGCAGTTGAGATTGGGCGAGCACGGCCGATTTCGCTCCGTCGGGGATGAGCACCTTGGCCGTGAACGTGTCGGATTTGGCATCCCGGACCATGGGGAACGAGGCCTTTCCTATGACGATGTACGCGAAGGGAACTCGGGGAAGTTGGGCCTGGAAAGTTACAGATTGTCCGGAAACGATTGGCGTTCCCAGCGGAGCCAGCAAAAGGTCGTTCTTGACGAAGCTTGAGAACATTTTCGGAAATCGGGAATGACTTTCCTTGTCCGCGATGAAACCGACTTCGCCGCAACCAGGGTATTCTTCCCCGGCGTCGCGGCTTTCGTGTTCAAAGAGCCTGAGAATGTAGCTTCCCGGCTTGGGCAGGGCGACGTTGATGCTGATATTTGATCCGGATTGCTGTCTGAAAGTCGCTCCTTCTATCTCCTTTTGGTTGGCCGCGTCTTCGAGAACCGCGATCAGATCGACGCCGGCCGGCACCTGGAAAACCAGAACGAAGTCGTTGCCCAGGCGGTTGATCTTGTCGAGCTTTGTCACATTCGTGATTCCGGCAGTAAAGAAGTAGGAATTCCAGCCCGCCAGCTTCGTGAACCCTGCCGCGTCTAGCGGCGAGGCAAGTAGCTGGTACTGGGGATTTTGAGGAAAGTGGGAACGGACAAAGGAGGCGGGTTGGGCAAAAAGATAGCCGGTGCTGTAAGATTTCTTGAATCGGCCATTTTCGAGAAACCCCGCGTCCCAGGTCGTATCGACCAGGTAGGAACCTTTGTTGATTTGGACGAGATTCCAGGCGTGGTTGGATTTTGTGGGGTCTTCTTTCGCAAAAACCGAACTGCCATAGCCGCGGCTGTACCCGTCGACGAGCGCACAGGGAACTCCCGCCAGGTCGCAGAGCTTCTTGAAAAGTGTCGCGTAACCCTCACAAACGGCGAGCTTCGAAACCAGCACAGCGCGATAGCCTTGGTCGGGCAATCTTCCCGCGAGGAACGACGGTGCGTCGTAAGAAATGTTGTCAGCAACCCAGTCGTGAAGTCTCTTCACGGTCACGAAAGCATTCGGGCTGTCCTTGGCGAGGAACTCAACGTGTCCTTTCAGGGAGGCGTCGGGATCGGATTTTTGTAAGGCCAAGACTGCCTGCGGAACTTTCCGTACTGTGGGGTCGAACGAAGCGTTCTTGAACTCTGCTGGCGAACCCGTCGCAGAGACCGGGGCAATCGCCACCGCCGAGAGGTCCACGTCAAAATCCAGGTGTTGAGTCACTTTCACGGAATTCCAAGGGAGTGTGTTCCACGCTGACTTCAAATGCTTGGTCTCAAACTGAGATTTGACAGTGCTGAAGTCCTCACGCGGCGCGACGTCGGAACCCTTCTTTGCGTCAGCGGTCCAGACGATCTTGCCCAAATTGGTGACGGCTCCCGGTGCCAGAACGAATTTGGTCGTGGAAGAAGGGTTGACGGCAATCTTGAATTCTCCTGAGACGCCGCCCGATGAAATGATTGTTTTGTCGAGGAGGATATCGGCAATGAAATAGTTTCCCGCGGGAAGGACCGCCGAAGAAAAGTACCCATCGCCGGTCGCGGGAATTTTTGTGGTCTTCTTCGACTGGTAGTTGGTGACCGCAACCGTGAGACCATCCGTGTTGACGCCGTTGATGGAAAGGGAACCCCCCTGCATTGTTTCAAAGTTTGCGGCCTCAAAGACGATCTGACCGACAACTAAGGTGTCGACGGTTTTTGAAGGTTCCGGCAACGAAGCGCAGGAACAGATCAACGCGGCGCTGGCCAGAAGAAAACTTTTCGAGAGCGACTTGAGAGCTGAAACTTGGGGCATGAAATTCCTCACAATGCCAGTTTTGGCCCGAAAACGGGACGGGATTGGTCTCGCCAGTATCGGATTGACCAAGTGGAATGTCAATCAATAATTCTGGGGCTTATCAACTTGTTTCTGGACAGGACGGCCTTCGCTTGTGTCTCTTTGCGTATGCTCCCCCTGTACACATCCTTGACGCCCGACGGAGTTCTCTCTACCTTTGCTAAGCAAAGGAGGTTCAGATGCCCGTAAAAATCCCCAGCAATCTGCCCGCGCGCGAATTGCTCGAAAAAGAGAACATCTTCGTGATGTCCGAGCTTCGCGCGGCTCACCAAGACATTCGTCCCCTGAAAATCGCGGTTCTGAATCTCATGCCCACGAAGATCCAGACCGAAACACAGATTCTGAGGCTGTTGGGAAACACCTCGCTTCAGATCGAGATTTCCCTCATGCACATGGGCACCCATGAGTCGCGAAACACGCCCGCCGACCATCTGGAAGCGTTCTACTCTACCTTCGACCAGATCAAGAAGAACAAATTCGACGGTCTTGTCATCACAGGAGCGCCTGTCGAAAACCTTCCTTTCGAAGAGGTCGACTACTGGAATGAGCTCCAGGCTGTTCTTGACTGGAGTTCGACCAATGTGTTCTCGACCCTCCATTTGTGCTGGGGCGCCCAGGCGGGGCTCTACCACCACTATGGCGTTCCCAAGTATGCCTTGCCGCAGAAGATGTTCGGCGTCTTCCGCCACGAAATTCTGGAACCCCAGGAACACATCGTTCGAGGTTTTGACGAGGATTTTCCCGCTCCGCACAGCCGTTATACGGGCACTCTCCGTGAGGATATTTTGAACGCCGGCGGCCTGCGCCTTGTGGCCGAGAGTCCGGAGGCTGGTGTCTATCTTGTCGTCAGCGAAGACGGCCGACGGGTGTTCGTTACCGGGCATCCGGAGTACGACAGGCTGACGCTGAAAGCCGAGTACGAGCGCGACAGAACTCGCGGGCTGGCGACCGAGGTGCCCAAGGACTACTTTCCGGACAATGATCCTTCGGCCAAGCCGGGCGTCACCTGGAAAAGTCACGCCCACCTGCTTTACGCCAACTGGCTGAACTACTATGTCTACCAAATGACGCCCTACGACCTCAACCAGATTTCCTCCGGTCCGCTCTAGGAGGGCAGGCTTGTCACTCGACATGGCTACACTAGGGTTGGTTCTCTTCCTAGTCTACCTGGGAAACGGATTCATCTCGATTCTGCTGGTGTGGTCTGGCCGGTCGTTTCATGGTGCGTGGCTTTGGGTCTCGGGCCAGGGTTTGATGGCGTGCGGCGCGCTGATTGGGTTGATTCGGGGCGGTCTGCCGCTTTGGGCCGTCGTGGTTGGCGGAAACGGCGCCTACGTGGCGTCAAGCTTCCTCTTCGCCCACGCGATTTGGGTCTTCCGGTTTAGGCGGCCCTTTCCCCGAAGCATCTATCTCTTGATTCCCGTCATTCTTTTGTCGCTCTACCTGGTCTTTGACCAGCCGTTCGTGGTGAGGACACAAGTGTTCTCGCTTTGGGCGGCAGCCGGGGCGTTTTTCGCTGGTACCCTGCTGGTCTGGCGGGTGGAGCGGCAGTACCGCGTGGCCAACGGGCTTACGTCGCTACCCTTTTTCGCGATTGCGGTGGCCTCGATCCTCCGTTTGGCCGCCAACGCCTTGACGATTCCTGCCTCTGAGACCTACAGCACCCAATCGGGGGCCAACGCGTGGTACATGCTGGGGTCCATCCTCATCTCGACGGTGACGCTCTTCGGCTATTTCATGATGACGGGTATCCGGGCGGAGCAGATTCTGAGCCGCAAGGACGAGGAAATCGCCACACGCAACCGCAAGCTCATCGAATCAAGCCGCGCCAAAGACCTGTTCTTCTCCATTATTTCGCACGACCTGCGCGGTCCGATTGGCGGAGCGGCGCGCTATGCCCGCAAACACCTTCTAGGCAAGATGACGGGTCTTGAGGCCAAATTCAACGAAGTCGAGACTCTGGCATCGGCTCTGGAAAAGACCAATGAGTTTCTGGAGAAAATGCTTTGGTGGTCGCGCGCCCAGCTTCAGGACTGGGTGCCCGTTCGAAAACCGATCGACCTCGGGCAGTCGTTTTCCCAAGCGGTGGCCTTGGTTCAACCCTTGGCCGACGCCAAGGACATCGCCATCCAATGCGATTCAGGCCCAGTCTCGCAACCGCTGGCCGACCCGGAATCCGTACAGCTAATCTTGGTGAACCTTCTATCGAACGCGGTGAAGTTCAGCCTTCCGGGTAGGACCATCAAGGTCGGCGTTACTGAGGAATCGGACTTGTGCCGGATTGCCGTTCAAGACGAAGGAATCGGCATGGACGAGGGAACCCTGGAGCGCCTGTTCCGTATCGAGGACAAGCTGACGACCCACGGAACCTCCGGCGAAAGGGGAAGCGGCTTAGGGCTGATCCTGGCGCAAAGCCTTGCCGAAAAGAACTACGGCGGAATCACGATCGACAGCCAGCTCGGAGTTGGAACCTGCGCGAACCTGTGGCTTCCTATGCCGACCCTTGGACCGCTGAGGTGATGACTTCGTGCAGCCGGGGCAGCTCATAGGGTTTCTGGATGTAAGAAAAGGGAGCCGTCTTTGTAAGGCGGTCGGTCACGTCCCGCTCAGGGAACGACGAAAGGTAGACGATGGGGGTCTTGTAGAAACCCCGAATCTGAGAGGCCGAGTCGATGCCGTCGCGAAAGCCGTGGAGTTTGATATCCATCAGCACCACATCGGGGCGGCTCCTCAGGAAGGCGGGTAGGACCATGTCGCCGTCGGTAACCACGTCGAAGACCGTGTATCCCAGGTCCTGCAGGTCTTCCTTGAGTTCCAAGGCGAGAATGGGTTCGTCTTCTACGATCAAAATGCGCGTCGAATTCTCCAAAATCTCTTCCCCCCCTCCAATGTATGCCTCGAACTCAAAGCCGTCAAGTCCGACGTTTGATGAAAAGCAAACTAAGCATGGCCAAAAGTCCCAGAGGGATGGCAAACAGCGCCACCGAGAGGCCCCAATGGTCGGCGACTGCACCCAAGGCCAGAGGAGCTGCCAGAATCGCCAGACCCGAGGCCAGAGTTGTGAGGGAACTCCCTTTCGAAGCCTGCGAACCCGCCGCCCCCAGCGCCCGAGAAAGGCCCAAAGGATAGAAGTTGCTGACACCGAAACCGCAAAGAAACAATCCCAAGAAGGCCACAAAAGCGTTGGCCAGCGACCAATAGAGCGGAAACCCCGCGGCCGTCAAAACGATGGCGGCCGCCAAAAGGCGCTTTTCGCCAAAACGGCTGGTCAGTCGGCTGGAGAGCAGTCGCCCGCCGACAGCCGCCAGCTGAAACACTCCTGAGCCGGCGACCGCCAGCCCGTCGGAATGTCCAGGTAAACCCTTCAAGTAGGAAGCGGCCCAGAAACCGACGCACCACTCGACGCCCACACCAAAAAAGATCAGCAGCCAGTACCTCAAATAGGCTCGGGGAAGTTTTCCGCGGTCTCCTTTTTCTTCGGCCGGCCTGTCGGGAACCGAGCGGGCCACGGGGCGGAAACCGAAGATCACGGTGGCGGCCAGGGCCAGGACGAAGGCTGGCCACAGAGTTCGCCAGCCGGTCCCCAGAAAGGTTCCCAAGACCAAGACGAACGGTGCTGCAGAACTTGTGATGCTGGCCGCCATGTTGGCTTCAAGAAGGGCGCGCCCGCGATGGGCACCCGCCAAATCGGCAACCGACATTTGAATGGCGGCAAGGCTAACCGTACCTGTGACGGCCGCGAACAGAATGGCCACGAGGCTGATCCAGGGGGAGGGGGCCAGAACCAAGACCGTCAGGCCGAGCAGGGTACCCAGCTGACCTCCCCAGAGGGTGACATGGACACCAAAACGCCGGATAAACGGCGGAGCAACGAGCCCCGCGACCATCATTCCCATGGCAAACGCACTGATGTGCAAGGCGGCAAAGGTGTAGTCAAGTTTGAATTCTGCACGAAGGAAGGGCACCGCGGGACCGATAGCGTTCTGCAGGAAGGCATACAAGCCCAAGAGGGCGTAGAGCGTCCACAGGGCCGACGAACGGAGAAAACGGGTGTTGGGGGACATGAGTCGATTCTACCTTCGACGGCGCCTAAGGGGGAAGGGGCAGGGTCCCTACAACCCTGGCAGCCTGAAGAAATCCCTGGCGTTTGTGTAGCAGATTCCCTTGACCAGGGCTCCGATGAGCGGGTAGTCGCCGGGAACCAAACCGTCTTCCATCCAGCCTCCCACCAGGGCGCACAACACGCGCCGGAAGTATTCGTGCCTGGGGAACGACAGAAAACTTCGGCTGTCGGTGAGCATGCCGACAAACCGCGACAAAAGCCCAAGGTTGGCCAGAGCCTTGAGCTGCAGGGTCATCCCGTCGATATGGTCGTTGAACCACCACGCCGAACCCAGTTGAAGTTTGCCGGCAGTCGATCCGTCTTGAAAACAGCCCATGAGCGAAGCCAATAGGTCGTGAACCGGATTCAGAGAGTACAGAATTACCCTGGGGAGGGCACCCTGCTCATCGAGGAGGTTCAGAAACTCTCCCAGCGCGCGGCCAATGGGTTCGTCGCTGATGGCATCGTAGCCTGTGTCCGGTCCCAACTTGTCGAACATGCGCCGGTTGAGGTTTCTTTGCGCCCCGATATGAAGCTGCATGGTCCAGCCGCGTTTTGTGTTCAGCAGGCCGATTTCGGTTAGCAGGTCGGTCTGCAGGGCTTCCCTAGCCTCTTCAGAAACGGGCTTTCCCCTGAGATAGGAGGTAAAGGCCGTCTCCATCGTGATGGCGGTTGCCTTACGGCTGGGCGGAACCACCAAGGCATGGTCTGAAAGTCGGCACCCCGAAGCGTGAAACGCCTCGTGGCGGCGGCCGAGGGCGGCTTTCAGATCGTCGAGAGTCCGAATTTCAAGGTTTGCCGATTTTCCAAGGCGTTCTAGGTAGGCTGGCCAGCCAAGAGAATCAACAGCAACCGCCTTGTCGGGTCGGAACGTGGGGGCTAGAACAACCGAACCCTTGTGCCTTGTATGAGCCGCCAGGTCGTCGGCTGGGTCGTCGGTCGTGCAGACAGCCCTCACGTTCATCTTTTGAAGGAGCGCTTGAGCCGAGAAACCCGGTCCCCTCATCATCGCGTTGGCCCCATCGTAGATGCGGTCGCAGGACTCGGGATTCAGCACCTCGGTGATTCCGAAATACCGCGCGAGTTCCAGGTGGGTCCAATGGTAGAGGGGGTTGCCCACGAGTTTGGGGACCGTGGCGGCCCAAGCTCTGAAGGTTTCGCGGTCGGGTTTTCTGCCGGTGATCAGGGCTTCGGGAACGCCGTTGGACCGCATCTGCCGCCATTTGTAGTGGTCGCCCCCCAGCCATAAGACGGCTAAATCGTCGAAACGGACGTCGTCGGCCACCTGATCGGGCGGCAGGTGGTTGTGGTAGTCCAGGATGGGTTGGTCGGCCGCCCATTCATGGAAGAGGCGCCGGGCCGGTTCCGTTGTCAGAAGGAAGTCCGGGCCCAGGAACGGTTTCATGAAAAACTCCTGGAATCTAGAATGGTGTCGACGATGCTTTCGACGGGGAGGTCCACGTCCACGGCGAGGGTCCCGGTCCCTGGGCCCGAGGCGGGTTCTTCCAGGGTTCGGAACTGGCTTTCAAGCATTCCCGGCTTCATGAAGTGATCTTTTCGGCTCTTCATTCTGGCCTCGATGGTCTCGTAGCTTCCTCTCAAATAAACAAACTTGACATCGGTTGACACCCGCAAAACCTGGCGATAGGACTCCTTTAGCGCCGAGCAGGCCAGCACAACGCTCGGGCTCGCTCCCTGGTGAGAGAGGAGTTTCTTCGACAGGGCCGAAAGCCAGCCCGTCCTGTCTTCGTCGGTCAGGGGAATCCCCTGACTCATTTTGGCGACGTTTTCGGCAGGGTGAAAGCCGTCGGCGTCGAGGTATTTCCCGTCAATCCGGCGGGCTAAGGCTTCGGCGACCGTCGATTTTCCCGAGCCTGAAACGCCCATAACGATATAGATCACGGTTTTTGCCCCCGTAGCCTGTAGAGTTGTTCTCCCGCTCGGTGCACGACAAGGCACCGGGAGTCTGTCTGTGCTTCTTTTTCCCAGGCAGCTACGTCGATTTCGCGCCAGTCCCGCCAAGCCAAGTTGAGCGCCAAACATTCGTCGCGGGGTATGGAAGTCGCCAGGGTCACGGTGATCCTTAGGCGTTCTTCACCGGTGACGGGGTCAAAGGTTCCCGCCCCGCGCAGATGGGTCGAGTGCGCCAGGGTACCCCAGGGATAGTGTTTGAATTGGCTCCATTGTTTGACAAAGTAGTCCCGGCAATGATAGCCGACCTGGGCGATCGTTTTGCCATGGACGACGCTGATGTGGCGGATGTGAGGCGCGTACAAGATGACCTCGCCGCCTTCCTCCACCACGGGCTCGAGCTTGTACATTCCCTTCGCTCCCACCCAAATCTCGTCGTACATCGGAGGGAGGATGGAGAGGACTTTGCGGTAAGGCTTCTCGACCCAGGTGATGTGCGTTTCCGCCGCCAAGTCTGCGGCCTGGTTCCACACCTCTTCAATGGGACCCACGAACACTCCAGAGACCCCGTCGTGTTCGACAACGGCGCAAATGGCGCGGCGTGGACGGGGAAGAAACGCCGCCGCCCGGTTGATGACGCTGCGCACTGGGGTATCCTTGGTTCCGATGAGCGCGTACGAGGTGACCAACGCACCGATCCAGTGGGTGACGTCAATGATGTCCTGCCCGGCGATTCCGGGAAAGAAGTACTTGTTCCCGCCCGAAAACCCCACGACTTCGTGCGGAAACACCGGACCGCAGACCAGCAGTTCGTCGTAGTCCAGGACCAGTCTGTTGATGCGCACCGGCACGTCCATTTCGAGCATGCCTTGGCTTAGGGCCGCGATCTCAGAACCTGGTATGGTGCCCAGAAGAGTCAAGGCTTCGGGATTTTGCCAGTCGTGGTTCAAAAAGGCGACGTCGGCGAACTCGCGTTCGCGCTCGCCGGGGG
>CAYYUZ010000030.1:0-20999 GCA_964475005.1 uncultured Spirochaetales bacterium | reverse complement strand
CGTCGGTCAGAAAAGCCGGGGAGCTCATGATTCTTCCAGAAACAAAGGATGGATGTGCTTTTCGAAAAGGTTGCGCGTTACCCGTTTGCCGATGATCTCACGGTGTTCTTCGAGCGCGCTCAGGAACCTAGCGCCCATTTCCGCAGCCACTTTGTAGCCGACGTGGAGGAGCTGGCGCAGTGACGGGTTGAACGCGGCGCACGTGGGGTTGTGGTCCAAGGCGTCGACGAATTGCCGACCCGTCCAGCCTTCGATCTGGGCCGCGCCGGGCAGTTTCTTGGGATCGATGTCGATGACCGACGCGTAGGGGGCCGCCAGTTCGTCGTAGCGTCCCAGGGCCCCGAGGTAAAGGTCTTTGGCCAGGCGGAGCCCCTCTGCGCCGGCTTCGGCCAGTCCTGTGACTTCTTCGAGCCAGGTGGTTCCGGCTGTCTTGAGGTGCAATCCGGCGCCCGTTTTCTGAACCACCTGGTGGATGGGGCGGTACAGCGAGAATTTGTCGCTTCCGGAGTGGACGCTGAGCTTGAGGTTTGCTGGCAGTCCGAATTCCTTCACGGCAAACGAAATGACCCGAAGGTCGTCGCCAAACTCCCGTTCGAAAAGGTCGAGCTGACCGACAAAATCCACGCCTTTGTTGAACCGCCCTGAAAACTTGGGAGCGATGGTCTGGACGGGTATCGCTTCTTCGGCGATGGCCGCGAGGATGAACCACAGCTCTAAGGGAGTCTGCGGTTTGTCGGTTTCGTCCATGGAGATTTCTGTGACGAAGGAACCCGCGCCCTTGGCCTTTTCGATATGCCGGTAGATGCGGCCAGCCTCCTGAACGGCAAAAAGGTATTTGGCGGCAATAGCTTCGACCTCTGCGCGTGTCACGGCAAAGGGGCGCTCTACGCCCGGAAGGTGAAGCGAACCCGACGCCGGCGCGTGGCGGACGGCGAAGCTTCTCACTTGCTCCCCAGCGCACGCTTTTCCGATGAAGTCGGCGACATCGAGGGTGTAGAAGTCCGAGGCGGACAGGAAGCCGTCGACGGTCCGAAGGCCGATATGGTCGGCGTCGACAAAGTAGGGCTGTCTCCAAGCCAGGGCCTTCACTGCGGTGTCGGCTTCGGTCCGGACTTCGGAAGGGTCGCTGTGGATGATCGAGTGTTCCCTAAAAGACTTGTTCCAGACGGGAGCAATGGTCACTCCTTGGGACTGGGCCTGGGCGAAGGCCGCGAGTTGAGCCTCGCCTTCACGGGCGAACCTGTCGCCGATGCCCATGGAAAATCGGGGAAGAATCATGACCGCTCCTTGCAGTTTCGACATCTCAGACTCCGCTGTAGGCGCTGAACCCGCCGTCGACGGGAAGAACAATGCCTGTTACGAAGCGTGACAGGTCGGAAGCCAAAAAAAGAACGGCGCCTTGAAGCTCTTCGACCTCGCCGAACCTCGCCATGGGGGTGGCCGCCACGATCTTTCTGGCCCGCGGCGATTTTTCGCCAGTTTTTTGGTCGAACATCAAGAACCGGTTCTGCTCCGTTAGGAAGAACCCCGGCGCCAGGGCATTGACCCGGATGTTTTGCGGGGCCAGATGCGTCGCCAGCCAGAGTGTAAGATTATCGAGTGCCGCTTTTGACGCCGAGTACGCGGCCACCCGGGTTAACGGGCGAAGGGCGCTCATCGAAGAAATATTGATGATGACGCCGCCCTTTCCGACCATGTCTTGAGCAAAGACCTGAGTCGGCAGCAGCGTGCCCGTGAAATTCAGCTGCATGACCTCATCGAAACCCGCGGTGTCCAGGCCGAAGAACGTGGAGGCCCGGTCAGCTCCGGCCGGCGACACCATGGTTTCCGCGCCCGCTGTGGCCGAGGGCCGGTTGCCGCCAGCGCCGTTGATCAGAATATCAACCTTTCCCCAAAGCGCGTGGATTTCTTCCCGCGCGCGTTCGAGGGCACTCCTGTCGAGCACGTCGAACCCCAAGCCACGCACCGCACCGCCGGTCTCGGCGGCAATACGCGCCGCGATCGACTCGGCTTTGCCCCTGTCGCGTCCGGCAATGGCCAATCTCACCCCTGCCGAGGCCAAAGTGCGCGCCAAGGCTCCGCCGATGACGCCCGTGCCGCCGGTCAGTACGGCCACCTTTCCTCTCAAATCTTCAAAACCCAAAGCGCTCATACGTCCCCCTGGTGGCTTTCGCGGGCGACAAAGCCCGGAAGAAACAACTCAAACTGATGTGGATCGGGCTTGGTTCCGCTCAACCAGGAAGCCAGAAGCTCCTGCGCACGGCTTCCCAGACGATGAAAACCGATATCCCAGGTGCTGAGAGCCGGTTGACTGTACTGGGTGAACGGGAAGTTGTCGAAACTGATGACTTCGAGGTCCCGGGGCACCTCAATGCCTCGGGTGCGGAAAAAGTTCAACCCGGGAACGGCAATCTTGTCGGTGCGGAAGAAGACCGCGTCGAAGGTCTTCCAGTCGGTGGTTGCGGCCCTGTCGATGAAGTCAGCCGGCGCGTGAATGCCGCTCCAAAACGTAATTTCGGGGCGGTTCCAAAAATCGAAACGAGGCCGCATGTCCCAATCATACTCGTGAACCACCAAAATGGAACGGTGACCGCAAGCGATAAAATGCTCGAGGCTCTGTTCCACAGCACGCCCCCGGTCGATGTCGAGGCAGGGGATGATTCCCTTCATCCTCGTTCCTATGCCCAGAATCTTCAAAGAGGAGGCCTGCACGGCCTGAGTGAGCCGTTGTTGGGCTTCGGTGGAACGCCCCAGCAGGTCCGTAAAAAGGACAACTCCATCTTTCCAGCGCTCGGCGAATCCCTCGAGCGAGGCGATGGCTCTGTCGGGATCGTGCCGATGTTCGGCAAGCGCGACTTCGTAGCCCATTCCCGAGAACTGCTCGACAAAGGGAACAAGAAAATCCTGACGCGTCAGGTCGTTGATCTGATCGAGGACCAGCCCGATGCTGTGGGTAGTTCGAGTGCGCAGACTGGAAGATAGATAGTCTTTTTTGTATCCAAGCCGCTCAGCCGTTTGCCGGACTCGCCGACGTGCTTCGTCGGAAGCGAACGACGAGCTGTGATTGTTCAGGATGTTGCTCACGGTGCTCACGGCGAGGCCGCATTCGCGGGCAATGTCCTTCAAGGTCGCGGCCACGTTGGCCTCCTGTCCACAAAAAAACGGTTTCTAGAAATCGTTTTTACCCTATTTCAAAGAATCGAGGCCGTCAAGAGGCTTTTTTTAGCCTCCAATTATGAAAAATCCGCGCAGCGGGAATTTATTGCTTTACGGCCAGAAAAAGTGGACGTAGACTTCTCGGCGTTGAGGAACTGAAAGGAGGAATCGATGAAGATGTCTCGGGTTCTTATCTGTATTACCATCTGCGCTGCGGTCCTGACAGGCGGTGTTTCTGCCCAAGCGACCCTTTCGCTGAAGCTCGCCGAAATCCACGAAGCGGGGTTCCCCACCACTCAGGGTGATGAGGAATTCGCCCGCCTTGTGAAGGAACGTTCGGCTGGCCGAATCGTGATCACGGTGTATCCCAGCGGACAGCTGGGCGAGGAAACCCCCGTCATTCAGAAAGTGCAGACGGGAGACATCGACTTCGCCCGCATCAGTCTTTCGCCGATGGCGCAGTCCGCTCCCGAGCTCAATGTTCTCACGCTTCCCTATATCTACACAGACAGCGTTCAGATGTGGAAAGTGCTTCAGGGACCGATCGGCACCGAAATGCTCAAATCGGTCGAGAAGGCCGGGTTGGTTGGGTTGAACTTCCTCGACGCCGGTTCCCGCTCGTTCTACACCTCGAAGAAGCAGATCAAGACCGTCGCTGACCTCAAGGGCCTGAAGATCCGCGTTCAAGACAACAAGCTGATGAAGGACCTGATGGGCTACTTGGGTGCCGCGGGCATTCCCATGGCCACGGGCGACATTTACTCGGCCATTCAGACCGGAACCGTCGACGGCGCCGAAAATAACATTCCTTCTTACGTGGGCTTCAGCCACCACGAAGTCGCCAAGTACTTCACCTTCGACGGGCATACCCGTGTTCCTGAGATCACGGTGATCTCGAAGGCGCTCTATGACAAACTCTCGGCCGCCGACCAGACCCTCATCAAAAAGGCCGCCGCCGACGCTGTTGAGTTCCAGAAGGCCAAGTGGGCCGATTCTGAAAAGACCTACGCCGACAAGGCCAAGGCCGCCGGCTGCATCTTCTACACTCCCGACGCCAAGGCCATTGCCGAGTTCCAGAAAGCTGTTGAACCCATCTACAAGGACTATGCGAAGTATGCGGATTTGATCGCCAGAATCCGAGCGACCAAGTAATTGTTGAGGAAACGGGGACCGGTCCAGCCGGTCCTCGCTCCTTTCTAAAGGAACCGCCATGAAACTTGTCCGCTCTGTGTTTGACGGCCTGTTCAAAGGTGCCGTCGTTCTGAACATGGTCTTTCTGGTGGCCATCGTGGTGATCACGGCCTCGAATGTGTTCGGGCGCTACGTGCTGAGTGCGCCGATCTTCTGGGCTGAAGAGGCCTGCACCCGGATGATGATGACGATGGGCATGCTGGCGGCCGCGTGCGGCGTGTCCATGCATTCCCACATGATCATTGAGATCTTCACCATGAAGGCGCCAGAGAACGTACGCCGAGTCATCGGGCATATCGCCGACACGCTCATGATCGTTATCGGCCTGGTCATGGTGATCGGAGGTGCAGCGAGGGTCCTGGTCAGTCTTCGCTTCTACTCGGAACTCCCCGCGACGGGTCTACCCAGCTACGTTCAGGACTTTGCCATTCCAGTGGCCGGACTCCTGATCACCTACGCGTCGATCATGAATCTGTTCAACCTCAACAACGGCAAGAATCCCCTTCTGTTGGCGTTCGACCCAGAAAAGGTGGCCAAGTAATGTTCAGCGGTTACGATCCCCAAATAGCGACGATTCTCCTGTTCTCCACCTTTGTCTTGTTCATCGTGATTCGGGTGCCCATCGCCTTCACTCTGCTGGCCAGTTCGGTGGTGACCGCTATCTACATGGCGGCTCCCGCGATTTTCGCGGCCTCAGGTTTCGACTGGGATGCCCTTCTCAAGAAGCTTTCGTCGCTGGTCGTAGACATGAGAGAGTCCATCATCTCACCAGGACTCCTCCCCATCCCCTTCTTCATCCTGACCGGCGAGATCATGAGCGAAGGCGGAATTTCCCGCAGGCTGATCGCCTTGGCCAACGCCATGGTAGGGCGGGTTCGCGGTGGATTGGCTCAGGTCAACGTTGTCTCCTCGATGTTTTTCGGGGGAATCACGGGTTCTGCGGTCGCTGATGCGGCCTCTATCGGCTCGATCATGATTCCCATGATGAAAGAAAAAGGCTACGACACGGACTATTCGGTCGGCGTCACGATTTCAGCGGCCTGCCAAGGTGTCCTGGTGCCGCCAAGCCACAACATGATTATTTATTCCGTCGCCGCGGGCGGCGTTTCCATGGCGGCCTTGTTCATGGCGGGTGCGCTTCCAGGAGTGCTGCTGGGAATCGCGCTGATGATTTCCAGCTACATCATCGCCGTCATCCGCAAGTACCCCCGAGGAGACAAGGTCTCGCTCCGCGCCGGCACAAAAGCCTTCCTTTCGGCCATTTTGGGGCTCTTCACCATCGTCATTATCCTCGGCGGTGTCATGTTTGGCATTTTCACCGCGACGGAATCGGGCGCCTTTGCCGCCGTTTACGCGTTTGTCATCACCTTCCTAGTCTACCGCGAAGTCCCCTTGAAACGTTTCGGCGTCATTATGTTTCGAACCCTGCGAACGGTCGGCATCGTCATGGCTCTGATTGCTACGGCCGGGGCTTTCGGCAAGATCATGGCGACGCTCCAGTTCCCCCAGCACGTGACCGACTTTCTGCTCGGCATCACTCACGACAAGAACACGATGCTGCTCCTGGTGAATCTTCTGTTGCTGCTGCTCGGGTGTGTCATGGACATGGCCCCGCTGATTGTCATTTGCACCCCCATACTCTTTCCGGTCTTGGTCACGCAAATGGGTGTCCACCCCGTTCAGCTGGGCGTCATCATGATGCTGAATCTTGGCGTCGGGCTGATCACGCCGCCTGTCGGTTCGGCGCTGTTCGTCGGGTGCGCCATTGGTCAGATTTCGATCGAAAAGATGATCAAGGGAATGGTCCCGTTCCTTTTGACCATGCTTGTGGTTCTAGGATTTCTGACCTACTTTCCCGACTTTGTCTTGTTCTTGCCCCGCCTCGTGATTCCCGGTTTTCACTAGATCGGGAGCTTGGATCTCTCAGTTCTGGCGTCGCCTCGGGCCTCGGCCTAGCCAGAACTGAGATCTCCGGCGCTCCAAGAAATAAATCGGCGCCAGCGCGAAAGTCAGGGTTTGCCGAATTGTTTAGCTCCCAGTGATCAAGTCCTGGCAGCAGTCGACGGGCGCAAAGCCAGCCGGAACTGCGAGTTTTTTTGCCTGAGAGACGGGCACTTTGGCCTCAAGCGCGGCCTTCAGAAAGGCGACGCTTCTCGGCCAAGCCGCCTGGGCGGCCTTCAGGTTGGCGCCGTTTTGACCGTCTTGAACCCTCAGAAACGCGTGGCCGGCTCCTTCGTAAACTTCGGCCTCGAAGCGCTTGCCCAGTCTCGTCATTTGGTCGCGGAAACCTTCAAGGGTCGAGGTGACGCGGGCATCGCTACCGCCGTAAAGCGCCAGTACTGGAGCCTGGATACGGGCGATGGCTTCGGGCGCCGGGGCGACTCCGTAGAACCCCACCGAGGCTTTGAGTCCTGGCTGAGTCGTAGCCCAGGAGTAGCTGACGCCGCCGCCCCAACAGAATCCTACAACCCCGTACGAGGCAAGCGCAGAAGGTTGCGAAGTGGCCCAGCGCGCGGCCGCGTCGAGCCGGGAAGTCACCTCGGCGGGGTCGAGTTTGCTGACCGCCAATCGGCCGGCGTCGGGACCCAGTGCGGCGCTTCCCCCTTTGCCGTCGGGAGCCTTGCCGCTGAGCAGATCGGGCGCGATGACCAGAAAGCCTTGCGCGGCGTACGCGTCGGCGGTGGCCCGCGCCCAGTCGTTCAAGCCAAAAATTTCGTGGATCAAGACTAGCACGGGGGCCTTGTCGGGGCGTTCAGGGTAGACAACCCAGGCGTCAAACTTGTCCGATCCCGCAGGAATGGATACCCAGTCGGCGTGACGAGGCGAGGAATGGATGGCGGCGAGGGCTCCGGCTTCCACCGGCGGCAACCCCTGGGCACCGGCGGCCAGAACGGCACCCGTGAGGGCAAGAAGAGAAAACAAAACGCGAGGAAACATTGCGGCCTCCTATTTCCGAGAAAGATGCTCAGGTTAGGCCTGGCTGTCTAGCTCTTGGGCGCGTCTTAAGGAAAAAATAATCTCAGGTACCCTTCAAAGAAAATCTTCCCGCTGAGGAGTAAAGACATCGACGAGAATGGAATCTTCCAAGGCCTTCACCCCGTGAACAGCGCCGGGCGGAACATAGTAGCTATCGCCGGCCCTCAGCGTGTGGTTGGCCCCATCGAGACTAAACTCAAAGCTCCCCGAAACCACGTAGCCCACTTGTTCGTGCGGATGGGAATGCAGGGCCCCGATGGCGCCCTTGCGGAACCTGAGCTGAGCCGTCATCAGTTGGCCGCCCTTGGCCAGGAGTTTTCTCTCCACCCCCGGGTCGACCTCGCGGTAGGGGCGTTCGGCGTTGATGCTGATCATAGCGTCTCCTCAAGTTCTAAATATGACCGGGACCAACGAATACCCCTGAAGCCAGAAGGTGAGCGAGAAAATCGGTTGCAGCCGTAGCCAGGCGACTCGCCCGCCCGGGCAAATTATAGCAAGAAATCGAGAGAGAAAAAGGGCTGAGACCGTAGCGAGGAGGTCGTTCGGCAAGCGAAGGGCGGAGCGAGAACCGGAGTGTAGCGGAGCTACATGAGGATTCGAGCGAGCACTTTGCGCCGACGAACGGCCCCGCAGTAGGTCCGATCCAATTTTCATTTGGCTTGGCAGAGGATGACGGCGCAGGTGCTCACAATGTCGTCAACCGAACACCCGCGTGACAGGTCGGAACAGGGCTTGGCCAGTCCCTGAAGGAAAGGGCCAAACGCCTCGGCTCCAGCCAACCTCTGTACTAATTTGTACCCAATATTGCCCGCACCCAGGTCGGGAAACACCAAGACGTTGGCTTTTCCAGCCACTTCGGACCCGGGAGCCTTCTTCTTGGCCACGGAATCGACCAAAGCCGCGTCGGCTTGCAGTTCCCCGTCGACTTTCAGCGTCGGATCCTTGGCTTTTACAAGCTTCACAGCTTCGATGACCTTGTCGGCGTCGGGGTGGCTGGCCGAGCCCTTCGTGCTGAAACTCAGCATGGCCACCTGGGGTTCGCCTCCAATGTAGTTGCGGAAGCTTGTGGCGCTCGCCAGGGCAATCTCGGCCAGTTGTTCGGCGTTCGGGTCTGGAATAATGGCGCAGTCGGCAAAGATCATCATCCCGTCGGCGCCCCATTTCTTGTCAGGAAGCTCCATAACGAAGCAGCTGGAAGCCGACTTGACTCCTGGGGCCGTTTTGATAATCTGAAAGGCAGCCGTCAGGACGTTTGCCGTACTGTTATCGGCACCGGCAACCATGGCATCGGCGTCGCCTTTTCGGACCATCATCGAGCCCCAGAACAGCACGTCCTGGATTTTGGCTTTGGCGTCGGCAGGGCTGATGCCCTTGGCTTTTCGCAGTTCGTAGTATTCGTCGGCGTACGCCGACAGGAGGGGACTTGTGGCAGGGTCGACGATGGAAATGCCGGCCAAACTCACGCCTAGTTCCTTGGCTTTGGCCTCAATCGCCGCGGTGGAACCCAAAAGGGTGACTGCCCGGGCGATCCCCTCGTCCACGAGTTTCCTGGCAGCGGGGATAGTCCGGGGTTCGGTTCCTTCGGGAAGCACGAGCCTTTTTTGGAGGGCCTTGGCTTGGGCTCTCATTCGTTCAGTAAAGGTCATTCAGAAGCTCCTTATCAAACCTCACTTTAGCACAGCGGCGGCGAAGGGGAAAGCTGGGGCGGCCTTCGTGCTGGCCGTGTTCCTTCTGATTCCCGAACTCCCTTTGTCGGCACAGGACCGCGTCTGTGATTCCGAAACGTCTCCCGAGGTTCGCTGGAATTCGGTAGTGCCTTTGCCGTCTCACCAGGAGAGGACGACCGGCCAGTGGTCGGTAGGACCTTCAGTGACCGTCGAGTGGGGTTCCATCTCTGGTTCTGAACGGGACGCTCTGGCCGACCGCCTGCGGCGAACTTTGGACCCGTTGGGTCGAAGATGGCGCCTGGCCCGTCCGCCTGAAGCGCCTTCACTGGTCTTCGAGGATGCCGGGGGCGAGGGCGAGGGGTACCAACTGCTGGTCAGGCCTTCTGAAGTTGTCGTCAGAGCCAAAGACCCCGCCGGGCGGTACTACGCTCTAGTGACGCTGGCGCAACTCCTTCCCTCGACGGCGCGGCGAGTGGACACGGTGGCGGTGGCCGCCGGGACCATCGACGATGCGCCCGCTCTGGGCTGGCGGGGCCTGATGCTCGATTCAAGCCGTCATTTCCAAAGTGTTGAGACCATCGAATGGGTGCTGGAGCTCATGGCTCTTCACAAGCTGAACCGCTTCCACTGGCATTTGACCGACGATCAAGGATGGCGCCTGGAGGTGCCCGGCTGGCCGCTTCTGACCGAAGTGGGCGGCTGGCGGAACGAAAGTGATGGTCGCAGGTACGGCGGATGGTATTCTGCAACCGACGTTCGCCGTATCGTCGCCTTCGCCGCCCAGCGGCAAATTGTCATCGTTCCTGAAATCGATCTGCCAGGCCACGCATCGGCGGCGCTGGCTGCCTACCCCGAGCTGTCGGCTTCGGGCAATTCCCGCGAAGTTCCCAATGATTGGGGAGTCTCCGACGGCGTGCTTTCGCTGGGCCGAACGACGGTGGATAGGTTCACCAGCGATGTCTTGGCCGCCTTGACGACTCTATTCCCTGGCCCCTGGATTCATTGGGGCGGCGACGAAGTGTACAGAAGTCCTTGGATGAAAAACAGCGAGAGTCTTGAATGGATGAAGAGCGTTGGTGCCGCCACCGCGGACCAGGCCATGGCGGCCTTCTGGTCCCAACTTGCCCAAAAGACCCTCGACGCCGGCCGCATCCCCATCGGATGGGACGAAGTCGCGTTGTATCCCCTTCCTCCTGGAACCATTGTTCAATGGTGGGACTCTTCGCCGCGGGCCCTCGCGGCTCTCAAAAAAGGGCATCCGTTGATCGCTTCGTGGAAACAGACCAACTACCTCGATTACCCTGAGTGGGCCGGAGACGGCGACCGGGCGCCGTGGATGCCGACCCAGCCGCTTGACCGGGTGGTGCAACAGCCCTTCTGGCCCGCCGGGATTCCCGAGTCCGGCAAGCGTCTAGTGTGGGGTCTCGAGGCCGGACTGTGGACCGAGAGAGCTCCCCAGGAGCGTCTGGGCCGCAAACTCTTTCCGAGGCTGGCCATGACGGCGGAACTCGCATGGACGGGCGTTCCCGGCGGCATTTCAGGCTGGAAGGCCAGGATAGCCGAACACCGCGGCCGTCTGGAAGCCTGGGGTGTTGGCATGCCCCCAGAGGTCCAGTAGAATGCCACCATGAATGTCGGTGTCTACGGCCTGGGCCGTTTCGGGGCCTTTTGGGCCGAGCTCCTTTCCAAGCATTTCCCGGTGACCGCCTGGTCGAGGAATCCCGACCGGCCCGTTCCCGCCGGTGTGCGGCACGTTGCCTTGGAAGAGCTTTTCGAGGCCGATATCGTTTGGTTGTGTCCGGCCATCAGTTCCATGGAAGAAGTGCTCCAGGAGGTCGCTCCCTTGGTTCGGCCCGGCCAGGTGATCGCCGACACTTGCTCGGTCAAAATCGTACCTGCTGGTTTGATGCTCCAGCACTTGCCCGTGCACGCCAAGCTCCTTGCCACACACCCCATGTTCGGCCCTGACAGCGCCAAGGCCGGACTCGAAGGCCTCCCCGTCGTCCTTCACGATCTGCGGGAAGCCTCCGATTCCTTGAAATTCTGGCAAGACCGGTTTGCCGAATGGGGAATGCAGGTGCTCCTCATGACGCCCGAGGAACACGATCAGGCCGCCGCCTATACTCAGGGAGTGACGCATTTTTTGGGCCGGGTACTCGACGACATGGGGCTTAAGCCTCACCCTATTGCGACGCGTGGCTATCAGCGCCTGCTGGACCTCGTGCAGCAAACCTGCAACGACCCCTTTCAGCTCTTTCTGGACATGCAGAACTTCAATCCCCACACCACGGCTATGCGCAACGACCTTAAGCGTTCCTTTGAACGGATTTCCGCGCGCCTTGACACCCCCCAAGGTGGACAGTAGGATTGCTCCATGTCAGAAATACACCGTCGGGGTATCGACGTCCGCGAGCTTGACACTGTTTTGGCCGAAGACTTCGAATTCGAAGGTGAGATGGAGTTTTCCAAGCCGCTCATGCTGAAAGGGAAATTTCGGGGTGAGATCCGGGCGACAAGCGATTTTATTGTCGCCGAGGGTGCAGTCGTGGAGGCCAAGATCGAGGGCCGCTTCGTCGATGTGCGGGGCACGGTCGTCGGCAACATCGAAGCCAGCGAAAGGATCGACTTGACGGCCTCTGCACGTGTCCGAGGAGACCTGACGGCGCCTCAGGTGATCATCGAGGCTGGGGCTCGGTTTAACGGTCTGTGCACGATGTCTGAAGGAGAAACCCAGTGAGAGCTTGCTTAGTCCTTCCTTCCCTTCTGCTTGTTACTGCCTTGGCCGGTGCCCAACAGAAAGACGCCCTGGCCGCCTACAAGGCAGGGCAGTATCCCGACGCGGTGGCGATTACGCAACAAGAGCTGAAGACAAGCCCCAACAATATGGACTCCTACGTGGTTCTCTGCTGGTCTCTTCAGAAGCTAGAGAAGCACCAAGACGCGCTCAATTTCGCCCAGCAGGCGCTCAAGCTCAATCCCTACGATTTCCGGGTCATCGAAATTGTCGGAGAATCCTCTTTCTACCTTGGAAAAAACGTCGACGCCCTCAAAGCGTTTGAACAGTACGTGGGCCTGGCACCGTCGGGCGACCGGATCGAAAAGGCCTACTACTTTATGGGCGAGATCTACCTTCAACTGGGGCAGTACAACCGCGCCGACATCGCCCTGACCACGGCCGTCTATCACTCCCCGCAAACAGCTGCCTGGTGGTCTCGGCTCGGCTACGCCCGTATGCTGGCCAAGGATTATCCCTACGCCAAGAAGGCCTACGACGAAGCCCTGAGGCAGAATCCCGGACTGAACGAAGCCGCAAGGGGCAAACAGCAGGTGGAAAGCCTCATGGCCAAGGCCGGTTCCGTCGCGAACTGATCCCGCAAAAAAAAAGCTGACAGTAGCACAAACCCTTTCTCCCGGTGTTTCATAATACGGATTCACCCAGGAGGAAGACTATGAAAGGAATCGTGTTGCTGGCAGTGATGGCTTGCCTTCACGGGTTTGCGTTCGCCGAACAAACGGGCAGTCAAGGCCCCAAGAGCGTTCTTGTCGTCTACGAAGAAAGCCAGCCCGGCATCGACGCGTGGCGGACGCTCTTTCGCGAGGAGTTGGCCGCGGCGAACTTCAAAACTGACGAGAAAACAGCAGCTGAGGCGGCGTCTTCCGATCCATCCAAATACGACCAGGTCATCATCTATGGAACGGTGATGGCGTTCACGACGAAAGAACCCATCCGCGACTGGCTCGAAAAAAAACGGACCTTTTCGGGCAGGCCAGTCCGCCTTTTTGTGACGGCCAACCGCTGGTTTCTCAAGGAATATCACGGCAAGCTTCAGGAACTGCTCAAGAAAGACGGAGCGAACGTGGTCGACGCCGTCTCTGCCGCGACGGCCAAGCTGACCGACGGCGACAAACGGTCTCTGGTTCACGATTTCGTCGTGAGACTCGGCAACTAAACAAACTCCGGCTTGACGCCGTCATCGATCACAAGGGCCTTGGCGTAGCAGCTTTCCTCGTAGTACAGCGAAAATCCCAGGGCGTCGTGGACGGGTCGAGATCCCTGGTGGATTTCGTAGTCGCAGATCATCCGCATGAACTGGCCGTCGTTGCTCAGAATTCCCCACTGGTAGAGGCCGGGAAGAAGCAGGGGCAGGCGCATCGACCTCGAAATACGAAGGGCCAACGACCGGAAACCCAAATAGACCTCCAGTTGCTGGCCTGTGCCCAGGGTCTTCATGATTGAAGGCAAGGGGTTAATGGCGAACAGAAACCAAACAGGACGCGAGGGATCGTAGCTCTGCACAGGTTTCCGGTTGAGAAACAGCACGGCCTCGCCGACGATTTGTTTCGACTCGCCGTCGAAGAGCCGCAAGACGTGAAAGCCAGGATGCAGAATCATTTTGGGGTAAAGCGACAGACAGGTTCCCCCCATGTCTCCGTAGTAGCAGTCCAGGGGGGCCTTCGAGGCCGCCAAGAGGTAGTTCTTGGATTGGCTTGTGCTTCGGGCCGACCTCTCCCACAGCGTCTGCCATTTGGACCTTTCACCTTTGAGCCGGTTCAACTGGCTGATCGTTTTCACCGCGGCGTCAAGGGCATCCCAAGACAGCTCCTTTCTCTTTGTCAGCAAATAGGGTGAAATCAGGTCCTCCACTTGCCCCCGCGAACGAAGCGCCTTGTGCAGTCCGGAGTCGTTCCGGACGAGCTCCGCCACGGTTTCCCAAAGATTGACGAGCCAACCCAACTGGTCCAGCGTGATGATTTCGATCCTCAGGTCGGCTTGCAGGAACCGGAGGCGGTCACGGTACAAAGGATGAAGCTGGTACGGCCCAAGGAGAATTCCCGTCATCGCCTCAGGATTCCCCAGCGCGTGGGCCCCGACAATGAGCGCGGTCAGGCGCTGAAGCTCGGGCGCCAGGCGGGGGAACACTTCCATAACGCGCTCAAGGTTTTCAGCCTTGGCACGCACAAGTTCCGACTGCTCGTGAAGTTTGCTTCTTTCCTGGGGGGTGAGTTCGGGGTCCTGCGATCGGGTGAGCAGACTCGAAGAAGCCTCGCGGAACTCAAGGGATTGGCGAAGAAAGGCCGGTGCCGCCGCGTCGGGAGCCAGCCCTGGCCCCTGGAGGCGCAGCCAATGCGACGCCAGGAAATCCAACTTGAGTACCTTTCGGATTTCAGGATCGCCGGAGGGCTTGGGCGGCTGAAGTTCGTCGAGCACGAGAGTCTGCCGCGCCTCAAAGCTGGGAGGCGCTGTGGCTTTACCGAACTTCTCCCACAGCTCGCGGTAGGATTCGGACTTGAACCTCGACGAGGGGCCCCCGACTCCTTTGAGTGTGGCGCGGACCAGGGCACGGTGCAGGGCGGGACCCGCTGAGTCCAACCCCGGGAATTTCTGAGGTCCCCAGCTTCGGTCTTTGCCGTCGAAGATTTCTTGTCTCCAGGTCTCGTATTCCTCCCGAAGCGGAGGGTGGAGATCGACATAGTCATCGACGATGTTCTGGGCCGAACGGCGCCCAGAAGGAGTCGGTGCCAGACCAAGGGCAGCTTCGAGGGAGTCCTGATCCCCAAAGCCTTCAGCCGGGTCACGGAAGATGTCTTCGGCGCGCCGGTATTCGGGGTCGATTCCCCCATGGAGGCGAAGGAGCTCGAGGTAGGCCTCGCGTTGCCCCTCGGGCAAGTCGCGGAGGCGGCGGACATGCCACTCATAGACCTGGATCCCTTCTGCGGCTCCGATAAGGTCGAGAAGCCGCTCTAGGCCGCTTCCCAAGTCCGTGCCGGCGGCATCTTGAATCACCTGCGCCATGAAACCTGCGAGGAAGATTGCGGATTCTTGGGTCAGGAGGCGGGCCAGGATTCGCAGATAGAGCCGAAGTTCCTGGATCAAGGCAAAATCTGACATCCCTTGGCGCCGCCGTCTTGCCAAGGCGTCGTCGACGTCGGTTCCGTAGATCAGAATCCTGTCCGCTTGGGTTTGAAACGCGCCGTCGTAGTGAACCTCGGGATAACGCATGCGAAAGGCGTCTTCGATGGGCGGCAGCGACTCGAGCAGGGCCGTGAGCTGTACAAGATCGATCCTTCCGGATTGGGCGTAAAGAAACGGAAACACGTTGCGCCGGAAGAAGAATACGGCCATGGGGTGGTCGAGCCGGGTTTTCTTCCACGCGGCTACGTAGGCGTCCATAAGGACGTGATCTTCGAGCTGCATCTGCGGCAACCTTGCAAGGGGGCGCAGACTGTACTTCACGAGAACCACCTCAGGGTTGATTCTTCGGCTTCCTCCCAGTGGTTTGTTGAACGGAGGTTTCCCCCGAAGACGGACGACGGTCCGGGCCAGGACCGCCAGTGCCCCGCCATGGAGGCGTTCCCAGCTTCTCCAGTCGTAGTCTGTCTGGATTCGCGCCAGGACGGCGTAGCGGAGGAATGCCGACGGTGAGACGCCCTGGGCTGTCAGTTCCTCCAAAAGTTCCAGGAGAGGTTTCAGCGAACCTTGGTCTCCCTGAAATCTCCGCAGGTTGTCTTCAAGACGCATGAGGCCCCAAGGGCCTCCCAAGGGGTCAAGCCAGCCGGGCCTTGCGTGGGAACACCAGAGTTGAAACCAAGTCCTCAGACCCCAGTGCCGACCGTCGGGCCGTCTGTCGTCGAGCTCCACCCCCGCACGAAACTGCCGGGCCTGTGACAACCGAACGCCGGGAGCCAAGTTTTGGAAGAGCCGATCTTGCACAAGGCCAGGGTCAGGGGCGGGTGAGGGTCCGTCGAGGCTGACTTCGTCGTCGGTTTCGCTATCTGTCGCGTCTTCGGGATATTCTGCGCTCACCCAATTCCTCAGGGGTCAGCCTACACCCGAACCCTGAGGTGGACCAGTCGTGCAGTGGGTTTAGGAAACGGCCGTCCGGGCGATCCGCGCCGGCATCTTAATCCCGAGCGCCGTGGCCAGGTTCACGCAGGCGATGCAGGCGCCGAAGACAAACACCGTCCAGAACCCAAACGCGAACCAGAGCACACCGCCGCCCAGCGCGATCGTGATGCTGAACACGTGGTCCACCGAGACGGCGGTCGTCAAGGTTGGCGTGACGTCTTCGGGTTTTAGCGCGATCTTTTTTAGGTATGTCGCCCGTGCCATGCCGACCGACATCAGAATCTGGTCGGTCAGAAAACACGCCGAAGCCACCAACAAGGCCCAGAAGGGAGGCAGGAACAGCGGCCCAAGCGCGTACGCCGCACACACAAAGATCAGGAGAAACGCCTCAAGCGCTAGGACAACTTTTTCTCCCCACGCGTCGATGGCCTTTCCCAGGAAGGGCTGGAAGACAATACCCAAAACGCCGCCGATCGTGAGCAAGATGGCGATGACGGTGACAGGCTGGCCCAAAACGGAAACCAGAACCCAAGGCGCGAACGTGAGAAAGATCTGCTTCCGGGAGCCATACAAGACCGTGAGGGCGTAGTAGCGCCTGTACTCTTTGGGGAAGTTCCAGTAGATCTTCGCCTTGCGCGGAGCATCGGGTGTCAGGCGGAACAGCACCAAGGCTCCCACAAGAAAGGTGACCGAGGCCACCCAGAAACCGGCCTCTAGCGGCAAGGGAAACATCCAAAAGAGAACGAAGATCAGACCTGAACCCACAATAGCCGCGGCGTTTCGAACCGCGTTCAATTGTCCCAAGCGCCTTCCGTCACCACCGGCCGTGGCTAATTCCATGCCGATGCTGGAACTCAGCGGCAGCCAAAGGTGCTGGCCCATGCTGAAGAGAAACAGCCAGCAAAGCATGACGGCGTAGTGCTGGCTGAGGGTACCCATAAGGACCAGGCCCACCGAGCAGAACACCAGGGACCAAGCCGCACGTCTGCGGCTTCCAATGAAAAAAAGGAGGGCGGCGAAGACGACGGTGAGCAAACCAGGGGTTTCTCGGGGAAATTCAAGGAAAGTCCGGCCGACCGGGCTCAAGTCGAATCGCGTGTGGAGAAAGTTATTGAAAACTGAGTCAAAGCAGGCCGAGGCCAAGCCGAAGAGAAAAGTTCCCCAAAAAAACCGCCTAAGGTCGGTAGGCACAGTCTTCCAACGGGCCACAAAGGTATTCATTGTCCCACAGTAGCCGCCTGGGGCAACTGGTGTCCAGCCATTCAGGAAAGCGGGAAGGGGTTTCCAAAAAAGATGAACAAGGTGTAATGTTATCCGTATGACCATCCATCGAATTTGGACCGAGGCGGTACGCCGCCACGCTGCGTTGCCCGCCTTGGGCTGGGTCGACGCCGAGCCTTGGACGTTCGCCGAAGTTGACCGCCGCGTCCGCTCGCTGCAGGCGCGGTTTCGCGGTCAGAACCTCACGGTCGGAGATCGGGTAGCGCTTTGGTCGCCCAACCATCCAGGCTGGGGGGTCGTCTACCTTGCCATTACGACTGGACCGTTGGTCGTCGTTCCGTTGCTACCCGAGTTTTCTCCTCACGACGCCGCCAACATCTTGATCCATGGCGAAGTGAAAATCCTTGTCGCCAGCCGCAGTTTGGCCGCCGTGTGGAACCAGTGGTTTGCCGAAGCTTCCGAGGAAACACGCGTGGCGCTGGCGAACCTGAGGGTTGAAGTCCTCGAGGATGTCGTCGACGACGCGGGCCAAGACGTGGCCGAAGACCCGACCCTCCCCAGACCCTCTCCGACAGACTTGGCCGCTCTGATCTACACCTCGGGAACGACAGGCGCCTCCAAGGGCGTTATGCTGACCCACGGCAACATTTCCAGCAACGTCGTCTCGGCCTCTCCTATCGTCGGCTTTGTTCCGGGCGACAGGATGCTGTCGGTTCTGCCCCTGGCGCACACCTATGAATGCACCCTGGGATTTCTGATTCCCATGCACGAAGGAGTGTCGGTCACCTATCTGTCCAAACCGCCGGCGCCGGCGGTATTGTTGCCAGCCTTGGCCTCGGTCAGGCCGCACGCCATTCTCACGGTGCCCCTCTTCATCGAAAAAATCTATCGTCAGAAGGTGCTTCCAGGGCTGAACCGAGGCCTCTTGAGAATGTTGCGCAAGATTCCAGGACTGGGCTGGACGTTCACCCAGATTGCCGGAGCGAAACTGAGAAAGACCTTTGGCGGACGGCTCAAGTTCTTCGGAATCGGAGGCGCGCCCTTGGCCCCCGAAGTCGCGCGTTTCCTCCACCGCGCCCGCTTCCCGTACGCCATTGGCTACGGCCTGACCGAGACTAGTCCCTTGATCGCGGGCCACCTCAAGGGTCGGCTCTACACGACTGGACGGGTCCTGGAGGGGGTCTACGTCAAAATTGGGGAGCCGAAAAACCTTCAAGGCGCGGGCGAGATTCTTGTGAAGGGCCCGAACGTGATGGCGGGCTACTACAAGAATCCGGCCCAGACGGCCGAAGCTTTTACGGCAGACGGATGGTTCAAGACCGGCGACCTCGGGCTCTTCGATTCCAGGGCTCACCTGCGCATCATGGGACGATCGAAAAACCTCATTCTGGGACCCAGCGGTGAAAACATCTATCCCGAGGCGATCGAAGCGCTGATCAACCAGGACCGCTTGGTCTCCGAAAGTCTGGTTCTTCAGCGGGGTCCCGAAATCGTCGGCAAGGTGGTCCTCAACGCCGACACCGTACACGACCAGCTCCGCGGTTGGGCCGCGCGTCACGGCAAGCATTGGGCCGCCTGGGGAGAGGACACCAGCAAGGTGGTCGAAGAATATTTGACCGAGTTGAAGCAGCACATCAACCAGCAATTGGCGCGTTACAGCCGACTGAGCTTTCTTGAGGTTCAAGAGGAGCCGTTCGAGAAGACGGCCACCCTCAAGATCAAACGTTATCTCTACGCCTAACGGTTCTCTGGCGCGCCTTCACGAAGCCGCCTGCTTGATCTGGCTCTTGAGTTGTTTGGCGGCGTAGGCGTAGCCCCCATCGGCCGCGTCGACGAAATGCACTTCGTGACCGGCCCCTGTGTGCATGAGGCAGGTGATCATCGCGCGGTCGGTGATGTGAAGCCCGTAGAAGATCTTTCCCGAGGCCCTCTCTGATTCCAACAAAGCTTCGAGGGCTTTGCGGTCTCTTTGGTCAAGAGCAACGACCATCTTGAGCGTGTTGTCGTACTTTCGATAGTCGCTCGAAGCGATGTTGTCGCCAATCATCTTTGAAAGGTCCTTCTTTTCCAGATGAAAAGGAATCCTCGAGACGATGGCGAACAGAGCGTAGAACACCTGCAGACGGACAATGAAACGCCGTTTCCAGCGAACCCATCCCTGGGCCCCCTTGGTGGTAACTGCAACCTCGGTGTTCAGCCTTTTCCCCAGGGCCGGACGCGATTTCTCTGCTCGCAAGGGATGGTGTTCGGCGGGGTCGCCCAGCAGTCCCTCAAGCCGACCGAGGAACTTTCTGGCCCACGCCGGGTCCTGAGTACGAAAACGCACGATCAGGGCGACGGTTTCATCTTTGGGGCTACGATAATCTTCCCATCGGCACGAGTAGCCCCGAAAATCGGGCTCGACGGAGCGCGTTCTGGCCGCTTCGACCGTATAGACCGAACCGGCTTCCTTGAGCAGGCGGTCGGCTTCATCAAATCCGTCACCGGCGAGAATGGCCTGATTGTACTGGTGTGAAACCCCGAGTTTGGCCAGCTCTAGTGTCTTGCCCCGTGCCCTGAGAACCGATACAGGAATGAGTCCAAGACGAAGTTCCAACCCGAAAGCCTCTTTGACGCGTTCTCCTGTTCCTGAAAGAAGATCGGCGACCACTGGCGCGTCCTGGGCCGGAACCAGGCAGATCATTCCGTCTCCACCAAAAAAAAACGGAAAGTCCATTCCGCCGAAGTGATTTCCGATGGCCATGGCGGCCAGGCTTCCCGCGGAATTGACCTCTTTGTACTTTCCTGCCTCGATCGCGACGGTCGACCCGACCACATCCGTGCAAGCCACGAACCAGTCGTCGGGAACAGGTTGGAACCCCTTGCCTTCGAAAATCTGGCTGAAACTCGTCAGTTTGGGCATGTCGTGGTAAAAGTTCGCGTTCATGAGGATCTCTTGCGGTAGATCCATCCGGTCGCACCTAGAAGGATCAAGACTGCCCCCAGTACCCAGTGGAGTCCGTCATCGACAGGTGTCCATCCGAAGAGATCCTTGGGGAACCAACTTGCCGCGGACGCCAGGGCTTGGTACAGATCCAAGACACCGAAGACCAACGAAAACAACGGGGCGAACTGACCCCGCCTCCAGGCGACGGCAGCGAAACCGAAAAGGGCGCCTGCCAGATGAAAGGCCGCGTACGCAGGGGCCGAACTCGTGGCCCCCCCCGCCGGGACGAAGAAGGGTATTGCTCCAGCCAGCAACAGTACCACGGAAAAAGCGAGAACAGTCCATCGGACGATCATGCGCGCCTCCGTGCACAGAATACCGCGGGAACGCGGAATCCCCCAGCCCAAGACTAGAGTGTCGGGCGGAACACCATGAGGGCCACAAAGACCGCGATGAGAACAACATCGATCCAGAAAATCGACGCGGCAAATTTCTCGTCAAGGACAGCCTTGAGTTCTCCGGAAGGGACCTCGTTTCCGAGTTCCTGCGAAGCAAGTTTGGTCACCCTGACGGCCCATCCCTCACTGACGCGGCCCAGAATCGCCGCCGCAACGGTCAAGATGTAGGCCACAACCAACCAGAGCACCAACAGGGGCAGGCCAGCGACCCAAGCCGCAATCAACCCCAATAGAGTTCCAAGACCGTAGAGGGGAGCGATGGCTGCCAGGTAGGGTCGAGCCATCACGAAGACGCGTTGGATGGTGGGAACATGGCCGGCCGAGGCTACCCGCCGGAGGTAGAGTGAGCTGCCCATCGAGACGGCAACCGCCGTAAACATCACCAACTCGTGAAGAAATTTGATCAGCGCTTCCATACATTGGTTATCAAACCACTCAGAAATATTGTCAAGAGTAGAAAGGGAAGCTCGGGTTGACCCTGACTCCCCGTGGCCCTAGAATCGTCAAATGGAACACAGCGTCGAAGGATTTCTCGTCCATTCATGGGTCTCTGGGGG